>CANRHN010000009.1 GCA_947630425.1 uncultured Clostridia bacterium
GCCGCAGAAAGAGGGATCAAGCCGATTCAATTATATGTTGGGAAAATACCTACACCCCAACATTTGACATAGAGCCATATTTTTTGCGCGCAAAAGCGACCTCGCTTTCGCGGGGTCGCCTTCATTGGCGCGCCATAGAGCTCGTTGACGCAAGCATAGCGCAGCGTCACCAGGGATTGCTACGCAAAGCGTCAATCCCGTCATATATTTCAGTCTCTCCTTATGGCGCGAAACAAAAAGCGAGACCGAAAATTTTTCGGTCTCGACAGTGGCGCGCCATAAGGAGCTCGAATCCCTAACCTTTGGTTCCGTAGACCAACGCTCTATCCAATTGAGCTAATGGCGCATATTTAATTGTGACAATTTGACTTTAGCTCCGACAAACCAACGCTCTATCCAATTGAGCTAATACTCGCTAACGCTACGTACTCCACTTCGTTTCGTGGCGGGCGCACTGCGTGCTTGGCTGAGGACGTTCGCTCCACTGCGTTCCGCTCGGTTAAGGGCGCATATTTAATTTGTTGCAATTTGAGCTAATACTCGCTAACGCTCGTGACGTTCGCTCCACTGCGTTCCGCTCGGTTAAGGGCGCATATTTAATTCTTGTGTTGAAAGCGCATATTCAAATTGCTAACATATTATACCGCGCGCAAAAAAAAATGTCAACGGTTTTGAAACACATTGCAAGTGTCGTTGGGTAGTTTTTTGCGGCGTTTCCGTTTGACGGCACGGCAAGCAAACTCTGCGCGAGAATGTGCAAAACGTTCTCCGTTGTTTGCCGCGGCACGTTTGTATTTAGTCCGACCTGACCCGTCAGCTTGAACTACTTCAGCGAATCAACATACTGGGCGGCGGCAAAACCCGCAATCGCCCCGTCTCCCACGGCTGTGGCGCATTGACGGACAAGTTTGGTGCGGCAATCGCCTGCGGCAAAAATGCCCTTACAGCTTGTTTTGCAATCCTCGCCGGCAATAACGTAGCCCCGTTCGTCCAAATCCACCACGTCGGCAAACGCCTCGTTGTGCGGTTCTTGCCCTATCGCCACAAACACGGCGTCACAGTTTTGATAGGTGATAGCTCCGTCGTTGTCGCGAAACACCACGCCTTCCACCTTGATTTCGCCGAGAATTTCCGACACGGTAACGTTTTTGATCCAATCTACGTTGCTCGCCTCGATACGGTCGGCAAGCTCCTTGTCGCAAAACAATTTGTCGAACATGGTAAGAAGGTGTACCTCGCTGCAAATGTCCGCAAGGTACAGCGCATACTGCGCGGCGCTGTTACCGTCGCCCACAACGCAAACGGGTTTGTCCTTGTAAAAAGCACCGTCGCAAACAGCGCAGTAGCACACTCCGTTGCCGACAAGTTTCTGTTCGCCGTCAACTCCCAGACGCTTGTGCGTAACGCCCGTTGCAAGCACGACGGACTTACATTCGTAGCTGCCGTATTCCGTCAAAACAGTAAAAAATCCATCGGATCGTTGTATTTTTCCCGACCCCATGTCAAATTCCACCCCGTGTGCGGTCACTTGTTCAAACATTTTGTCTGCCAAAGCCGCACCGCTTGTTTCCAAAACGGAAGGGAAATTTTCCACGCGAGGAGCTGTGGCAATTTGTCCGCCGAAGGCTGTGCTTTCCACCAACATTACCTTTTTGCCCGCCCGAGCCGCATATAGCGAGGCGGTCAGACCCGCAGGTCCGCCGCCGATAACTACAATATCGTACATAATTTTTCCCTACTTGGCGCTTTCTATATATTTGCGCACGTTTGAAGCGTTTTCGTACACTTTGTAGCTGTCGCCGTCAGCCACAATCAACGTGGGCGTAAGTTTGATTTGAAACTTTTTGGAAAGTTCGGAGTTTTGCATTGCGTTGACTTCCTCCACGTCCAAATTTGCTTTGTGCAGCATCAATTCCGCCATTTTGCAATTGGGACAATTGTCCTGAACGAACAATATGGGTTTAAGCAAGCAGGTTTGCACCTTGACTTCTTCTTTTTCGTGAGAAACAAGACATTTCTTTTGAACGCTGCGTTCGGGTTCGTAGGTCTTGCGCTCCTTCCACTCCTGCGCCTTGCCGTCGTTCCAATTTTGCACCGGACGGTAATAGCCCGTAATACGGCTGTAAACCTCCGTCTTTTGATGACAATGCGGACACTCGTACTGCTCGCCCGCCAAATAGCCGTGATCCGGACACACCGAGTAGGTGGGGGACATTGTGTAGTAAGGTAAGCGGTAGTTTTCCGCAATGGTTCTGACAAGCTTCATTGCCGATTTCCAATCGGGCAGGCGTTCGCCGAGAAATCCGTGGAATACCGTTCCGGACGTGTAGAGCGTTTGCAATTCGTCCTGAATGTCCAGCGCGTCAAAAATGTCGTAAGTAAAGCTCACGGGCAGATGCGAACTGTTGGTATAGTAGGGGGTTTCTCCCTTTTTGCTGGCAAAAATCATGTCGGGGTAAAGCTTTTGGTCGTGCTTGGCAAGACGGTAAGCGGTACTCTCCGCGGGAGTAGCTTCGAGGTTGTACAAATCTCCGTACTTTTCCTGATAGTCGCTCAAGCGTTCACGCATATGGTTCAAAACCTTTTTGGTAAAGGTCTGCGCGCGAACGTCCGTCATGTTGCAAGCAAGCCAAGAAGCATTGAGGCACGCCTCGTTCATTCCGACCAATCCGATTGTGGAAAAGTGGTTGTCGAAAGTGCCCAAATACCGTTTTGTATAGGGGTAAAGCCCCGCTTCCATAAGCTTGCTGACCGTTGTGCGCTTGATTTTCAACGAACGAGCTGCAATGTCCATCATTTTGTCGAGACGGGAGAAAAACTCCGTTTCGTCTTTGCTCAAATAGGCAATTCTCGGCATGTTGATTGTAACAACGCCTATGCTGCCCGTAGACTCGCCGCTACCGAAAAATCCACCGCTCTTTTTGCGAAGCTCTCTCAAATCCAAGCGCAAACGGCAGCACATGCTGCGCACATCGCTGGGTTGCATGTCGCTGTTGATGTAGTTGCTGAAGTAAGGCGTGCCGTACTTGGCGGTCATCTCAAACAGCAGCTTGTTGTTTTCCGTTTCGCTCCAATCGAAATCCTTGGTGATGGAATATGTGGGAATGGGGTACTGAAATCCGCGTCCGTTGTAGTCGCCTTCTATCATGGTCTCTATGAACGCTTTGTTTACCATGTCCATTTCCTTTTTGCAATCCTTGTAGCGGAAAGGCATTTCCTTGCCGCCCACTATGCAATGCAGCTCGGCAAGATCGTCGGGAACGGTCCAATCCAAGGTTATGTTGGAAAAGGGCGCTTGCGTACCCCAACGACTCGGAATGTTGACGCCGTAAATGAAGGATTCTATGCACTTTTTTGTTTCTTCGTAAGAAAGATTGTCCGCCTTGACAAAGGGGGCAAGATAGGTGTCAAAAGAACTGAATGCCTGCGCGCCCGCCCATTCGTTTGCCATGATACCGATAAAGTTGACCATTTGGTTGCACAACGTGGCAAGGTGTTTTGCCGGCGCAGACGTGATTTTGCCCACAACGCCGCCCAAGCCTTCCTGAATGAGTTGTTTGAGAGACCAACCCGCACAGTAACCGCTGAGCATTCCAAGGTCGTGCAAATGCAGCGCGCCGCTACGATGAGCCTCGGCGATTTCTTCGTCGTACACCTCGCTCAACCAATAGTTTGCCGTTATTGCACCGCTGTTGGAAAGAATGAGTCCGCCCACCGAGTAAGTAACGGTGCTGTTCTCTTTGACGCGCCAATCGGCAATTTTCAGATAGTTGTCTACAACAGACTTGTAATCAAGGAAGGTCTCCCCCGCACGGCGAGCGTTTTCGTGAGTTTTACGGTACAAAATGTAAGCCTTGGCAACATCGGCGTAACCAGCCTGAATAAGTACGGTTTCCACGCTGTCCTGAATGTCCTCAACGGACACGATACCATCGTTGACCTTATCCAAAAAATCCGCCGTAACTTTGAGCGACAACATGTCGATAATGTCTTGATTGTAGGGCTTTTTGCAGCCGTCAAAGGCAGCCTTGATCGCGTCGCCGATCTTGGAAAGTTTGAACTCGATAATTTGACCGTTTCTCTTTCTGACCTGATACATTTTTTCCTCCGTAGTGCCGAAATTTATTCTACCGACATTTCTCGATGCCGTGTAGGGTGAGCCTTTTTATTGTAGCAAAAACAACTCCCATTTGTCAACGGTTCAAACACAATATATTGTGTTATTTTTTCACTTATGACACAACATATAGTATGCCAAACATAACGTTACGTCTGGCATAAGTTTTGAAATTTGCAAACAAAACGCCCCAAAACAAGTAAAAAGAGACGGCAACAAGTGCTGTCTCTTTTGGAGGAGGGATTGGTTAGAACAAACTTTATAAAAGAGAAAGCTCTATTTCTCAGAGCGTCTTGTTTTTCTGAACCTTACACAGTATATCATCGAACAGTCCCCGTGTCAATATGCAATTAAGCAAAACGGCGCACTTTTTTTTCGCTAATGAATTGAAAAGCGTCGTCATTTTGCAAAAAGAACTACTGCTCCACTTCTATTGCGTTGACAGGGCAAATTTCCGCCGCTTCCATCACCTTGTCGGGATGATTGTCGGGGTTGCCGACCGCGTCGGAAAATCCGTCCGCGCCGATATCGAAAACCTCGGGGCAAACGTCCACGCACATTCCGCAACCGATACAGTCGTCTTTTTTTACAAACGTTTTCATAAAGTCACCTCTGAATTGATTTGTACCAAAATTGTAGCCTTTCAAAACAAAAAACAAACGCCGATTTTCTCGTATCGGCGCATTATTTGACGAAAAGGTTTTTTCTACGGAAAACGGCATTTGCCTTGAGCCCTTTATTTTGAATATTTTTCAACAAGATAGTTCACATAGTAGTCAGGGTTGAAGTCCTCTCCCGTTGCAAGGCAAAGTATTTCATCGGGGTACTTGCTTGCACCGTATTTGTGGATGTGTTCCCGAAGCCACTCGTTGACGCGCGCTGTCGTTCCGTCTGCAAGACTGCTCTCCACGTCGAATTGCTTGTTCATCGCGTAAAACAACTGCGCCGCAATTGCGCTTCCCAAGGCATAGGTGGGAAAGTAACCGAAATTGCCGTAAGCCCAATGCACGTCCTGCAACACGCCCAAAGAGTCGTTAGGGGGCGTTATGCCGAAATACTCCGTAAATTTGTCGTTCCAAAAACTCGGCAGATCCTTTACCTGCAAGCTGCCGTCTATCAGCTTTTGCTCAATTTCGTAGCGAAGCATGATGTGCAACGGGTAAGTGAGTTCGTCCGCTTCGGTACGCACAAAGCTCCTTTCCACCCTGCAAACATAATTTACAAACTCGTCTAAATCGACGTCGTTCAACTGAGGAGCAAACACTTTTTGCAGCTTGGAAAAATGTGCTTGCCAAAAGGCGCGGTTACGTCCGATGATATTTTCGTAAAATCTCGATTGACTTTCGTGCATGCCAAGGCTTGCCCCGCCGCCGCACAAAGTGTCATTCAACGCGGGATCGCACTGCCTTTCGTAAGTGGCGTGTCCCGTTTCGTGAATGACGGAAAAAATCGAGGAAACAAGGTCGTTTTCGTAGTAATGGGTGGTGATACGAACGTCGTCTGTACCCATGCCCGAAGTAAACGGGTGTTCGCTCTCCTTCATTATGCCGAAATTTTTGTCAAAGCACAGCACGTCCCTGATATATTCGCAAAACTCGCGCTGCTTTGCCACGTCAAACTTTTGCTTTGCCCAACTCGGAACGGGTTGCGGTTCGGACGTTTTGCTTTTGACAAATGGCACTAACTTTTCTCTGACCACGTCAAAAAACGCGTCGTACTTTGCTTGCGTATAATGCGGCTCGTATTGATCCAACAACACGTCGTAGCCCTTGCGCGTTTCCGTAGCCAACCAAACCGTTTGCTTGCGGCAGTAATCCACGATTTTCTCCAAATAGGGACGAAACAGCTCAAAATTACACGTTCTTTTGGCTTCCACATAGACGGGGTAGGCTCGGGCTGTCAGCTCGTTGAAGGCGACATATTCCCCCATGGGCGTTTTCTTGGCGTCGGCTATGGATTTGTGCATCACTTCTATTTCGTGCCGTAAAACGTCGTCCAAAGTCTCCCGTGTCTTGTAAAGCGTCTCGACGCAACGTTCAAACTCGGGGTCTGTCGTCAAACGGTAGGACATTTCGGACAGTGTGGCATTGTATACGCTGTCTGCCGCAATGCTGCCCGCTGCGGCGTCCGTTTGACTGTCCCATTCGGTAAGAAAACTTACGTAGCGAAAAGCGAGAATTTTTTTGCGTTGTTCCTTGTAAAATCGAAGTTCTTGTTGCATTTTTAATCCTTTGATCGATTTGTCGAATTTTCTTCGTCGACAGCGTTCGTTTCCTCTTTCGCCGCTGCCGCCGCATTGACTTGACGGCGACGTAAAACAGCTTTTTCTATGGCGGGCAAGGCAAATTTCAAACCGAGTATTATTCCGCCCATTACAAGCGCGTTCAAGCCAATGAAAAGTATAGAATAGCCGCTGATTTTTACGTACATCGGGGTTGCGCCCGTTTCACCCGTCCACTTGGCAATGAGTCCGAGCGCCCACGGGAACAGCAAATAGCAAACGACCGTACCCACCGTACCTATAGCGCCGACCGTCAGGTTGTACCAATTGTACGGGAAAAGCAGTATCCACAATGCCACCAACCCTGTTGCCGTCATAGAGAACATTGCGACTGTGCTGATTTGCTCCAAGCTGAGAGAAAGCACGTCCTTAAACACATAAGTCATTGCAACGGACAAAAACATTGCAATACCGCTCGGCAGCGTGCGCTTCAATGTGTTGGAAATAAATCTTCCCTTTATAAGCGCGTGGTTGGGCTTCAACGCCAACAGGAAAGAGCTGATGCCTATCACAAAAAACTCCATTGCATACAGATGCTGCGGCTCAAAGGGGTAGGTTGCGAGCATGCACAAACACAGAATCGTCGTCAACACCGTCATGGAGGTTTTCATCAAAAACAGCGAAGAGCTGTTTTGAATGTTGTTTACCACCTGACGCCCTTCGGCGACCACTTTGGGCATAGAGCTGAATTTGTTGTCCGTAAGCACCAGATTTGCAACCGTCTTGGCGGCGTCCGTTCCGCAACCGACGGAAATTGCGCAGTCGCTTTCGCGCATGGCAAGAATGTCGTTTACGCCGTCACCCGTCATCGCCACTGTACGTCCCGCGCTCTTCATGGAACGCACGAGTATAGCTTTTTGTTCCGGCGTGACGCGACCGAACACCGTATAATTGTTTGCCGCCTCCGCCACTTGCTCGTCGCTCAAGCCTTCGAGCGAAATGTATTTTTCCGCGTCCTTGACGCCCACCTTGGCGGCAATTACGGAAACGGACAGGGGGTTGTCGCCGGAAATCACCTTGACGGCAACGTCGTTGTCGCGAAACCATTTGATAATTTCGGGAGCGTCGGGGCGAATGGTGTCCTGCAAAACGACGATCGCTATCGGTTCAAGACCGTCTGTTTCGTCATTTTTGATGGCTTTGCCGCTTTTGCCCACCGCAAGCACTCTCAAGCCCTGTGCGAGAAGCTCGTTGCACTGCTTGTTGAATGATGCCGAGGTTTTTTTGAACATAAACTCGGCTGCACCCAATGCCACCGTTCCTTTTTTCTCGATTGTCGCCGCGCTGTATTTGCGCGCAGATGAAAAGGGAATTGCCGCCGAGCTGTTGTAAAATTCCGTCTCGCTCAGGTAATTGTTCAATGCCTGCGCGGTCATATTTTTGTCGCCCGTTGCAACAAGCAAACTTTTCAACAGCTTGCATATTTCCTCTTCCGAAACGTTTGCAAGCGGTATGATTTTTTCCACCGTCATGCTTCCGTCGGTGATTGTGCCCGTTTTGTCAAGACACAAGGTGTCTACGCGTGCCAGCATTTCTATGCAAGGCAGCTCGCGTACCAACACCTTTTTGCGGGACAGCTTTAACGCGGAAACGGCAAGCGCAACGCTTGTAAGCAGCACCATTCCGCTGGGAACCATGCCTATCATACTTCCGCTCATTGCCTTCAACGCGGCATTTACGTCCTTGACTACATTCTCTACTCCATTGAAATAAGCTGCCAAAATGTTGACGTTGTTGCCCAGCAACGAACGAATTTGTTCGCTGCAAAAGAATGTGGCAATGCCCAAGGGAAAAATGATGACGGAAATAAACTTGATTATGCGACGAATACCCTTCATCAATTCGCTGTCCGGCGTTTTGGCTTTTTTTACTTGCGCGGAAAGCTTTTCAACGTAGTTGTCGCGCCCCACCTTGTCGCAACGGGCAGTGCAGTTACCGCTGACGATGAAGCTTCCGGAAAAAAGCATGTCGCCCTTGCGTTTTTTGACGGGTTCGCTCTCGCCTGTCAGCATGGATTCGTTGACTTCCACTTCGCCCACAAGCAGCTCGCTGTCGCAAGCTATCTGTTTGCCCGCAGAAAACAACATGATGTCGTCCAGGACGATTTCGTTTGTTTTGATTGTAAGCGTTTCTCCTCCGCGCACCACTTGAACGGTCGGTTCGGACACGATCGAAAGCTTTTCCACGGCGCGCTTGCTTCGGATTTCCTGAAAAATTCCTATAGCCGTGTTGGCAAGGATTATAAAGACAAACATCATGTTTGTACCGCTGCCGCAAAGCAGCATCAGTAAAAAAATGATAAAGCCCAACAAGTTAAAAAACGTAAAGATGTTTGTGACAAAAATTTGCAGATAACTTTTTCCCACCGTTTTTTTGGTGCGGTTTAACAGCTTGGCGTCGCGACGCAGTTGAACATCAAGCTCCGTCAACCCCTCGTTGATGTCGGGAGTGTAGCGAATCAATGTGCCTTTGCTTTTTTTCATAAATGCTCCTTATCGGTGGTGAGGTTTTTCTCCGCGCAACTTGAGCGTGGGACAGGCATTCAAAGACAAATCGGCAAATTCGCCGTTAAGATACATATAGTAACCCCGAGAGGCAATCATGGCGGCATTGTCGCCGCAAAGAGACAACTTGGGCAGACACACTCTCAGTCCACTCTTCAAATCTGCCAAACGGGAACGCAAATAGCTGTTAGCACCCACACCGCCTGCAACGGCTACGGTTTTTGCGTTGTTTTGACGAATTTCGCAATTCAATCTGTCCAGCAATCCGTCGATTGCCGCGTGGGTAAAGGAAGCCGCCACGTCCGCCTTGTTGATTTGTTCGCCCTTTTGTTCTGCGTTGTGCATCAAATTGATGACAGCCGTTTTCAACCCGCTGTAACTGAAATTGCCGTTGGAAGTTACGACCGAATGGAATTTGTACACGGGACTACCTTGTTGCGCCAATTTGTCTATTTGCGGACCGCCGGGGTAGGACAAGCCCAAAACGCGCGCAACCTTGTCGAAGGCTTCGCCCACGGCGTCGTCCACAGTCGAACACACAACGTCGTAGCGGTCGTAATCCAACACGTTGACTATCGCCGTGTGCCCACCGCTTGTCAACAAACATGTGTAAGGCGGCGTCAAATCGGGGTAAGTAAGGTAATTTGCGCAGATGTGCCCCTCTATGTGATTGACAGCAACAAGCGGCTTGTTTTGCGCTTGCGCCAATCCCTTGGCATAGGACACGCCTACAAGCAGCGCGCCCACAAGTCCCGCGCCGTAAGTTACAGCAATTGCGTCTATGTCGGCAAGGGACATTCCCGCGCCGCGCAAAGCCTCCTTCACCACAACGTCTATCGCCTCGACGTGGTTGCGGCTGGCAATCTCCGGCACGACCCCTCCGTACAAACGGTGAATATCTATTTGCGAAAGCACCACGTCGGACAAAATTTCGCGCCCGTTACGCACCAAAGCCGCGGCGGTTTCGTCACAGGAGCTTTCTATTCCCAATATACAAATGTCTCCGTTCTGTTTCACATATAAAATAATACGCTACTCTGAATTTTTTGTCAATTGTTGCGTCTTTTTCAAATTCAAAATTGCACAAATCGACAAAAAAAACGAACCCCTTGACGAGGTTCGCCCTTTTCATTACTTAAGTTCCTTCGGCGCTCTGGGATACAACAAAACGTCGCGAATGTTCGACATGCCCGTAAGGTACATCACCATTCTATCCAAACCCATGCCGAAGCCGCTGTGAGGCACTGAACCGTAACGGCGCAAGTCGAGGTACTGTTTGTAGCCCTCCACCGTTATGCCCTTGGCACGCATGGCGTTTACAAGTTTGTCGTAGTCCGTTTCGCGCTCGCTGCAACCTACAATTTCGCCTATACCGGGAACAAGCAGGTCGGTGGCGGCAACTGTTTTTCCATCGGGATTTTGTTTCATATAAAATGCCTTGACGTCTTTGGGGTAGTTGGTTACAAACACGGGTTTTTTGTACACCTTTTCCGTCAAGTAACGTTCATGCTCGCTTTGCAGCTCCGCACCCCATTCCACTTTGTAAACGAAGTTTTCCCCCGACGATTGCAACTGCTTTACCGCGTCGGAGTAATCCAAAACAACAAAGTCCGACTCGACAACGTTCGTCAGCTTGGCAACAAGCCCCGGTTCGTAAAATTTTTCAAAAAACTCCAATTCCGCGCGACAGTGCTGCAGCACAAAACCGACAATATATTTTACAAAGCTTTCCACAATCTCGATGATATCGGGAAGCTCGGCAAAAGCGACTTCGGGTTCAACCTGCCAAAACTCCGCAACATGGCGAGACGTGTTGGAGTTTTCCGCGCGAAATGTCGGACCGAAAGTGTATATTTTGCCCAAAGCCATTGCCGCGGATTCGCCCTCCAGCTGTCCCGAAACGGTCAAAAAGGCTTTTTTGCCGAAGAAATCGTCCTGATAGTATTCTTCCTCGCTCTTTGCGACGTCGTCCCAATGCTTTGTCGTAACGTTGAACACCTCGCCCGCGCCCTCGCAGTCGCTGCCTGTGATTATGGGAGTGTGTACGTAGGTGTAGCCGTTGCTTTGAAAATAGACGTGCGTGGCGTAGCTTAGCGTCGAGCGAACGCGCTGAACGTTCAACATTGTGTTGGTACGCACGCGCAAATGCGGCATTGTGCGCAAAAATTCCAAACTGTGACGCTTTTTTTGCAGAGGATAGTCGGCAGGACACTCTCCCAAAATTTTATAGCTTGTCAGGTGCAATTCGCACACGTTGTTGGGCGATTTTTTGAGTACGCCGACAGCCGCCACGCCCGCGCCAACGGAAAACACCACGGGAATTTTGTCATCGAAACGTTCCTTGTCTACCACTATTTGAAGATTTTTGAGACAAGTGCCGTCGTTTAACTCTACGAATGCAACATTCTTGGAGTCTCGCGCCGTGCGCACCCAACCGCACACCGTCACTTCTTTGTCTAAGTAGTCCGCGTAGTTGTCAAAAATCCGCTTTACGTCAATGTGTTTCATAAATTCTCCTGTTGCGGCAACTTGTTTTGTTCCGCCCTCCTGTGCGAAATTGCACTTGCGCACATCAAATATAATTATAGCAATGTTGCACAAAAAAAGCAATGTTTGCAACACCGATTTAAGAAAAATAGATTTTTTGAGAAAATTTGTGCGCAGAAACAAACACGGAGCGTCACGTCCTCAGCCGAGGCACAAAGTGCCGAACGCCACGAAGCACGTAGTGCGGAGTATTTCGGATACCTGTTCTCGGAGCCACGGGCGGCAACAAGCAAAAAGGCAGCAATGGAAGAGGAAGCACCTCGTGTGCTTCCTTTCCGTTGCAACTAAACAAGCGCAGTTGCCGCCGTGGCGGAGAGAACAGGATTTGAACCTGCGGAGGCTGTTAACCTCGCACGCTTTCCAAGCGTGTGCCTTAAACCGCTCGACCATCTCTCCAAAATCGGCAGGCGCTTTGGTTGCTCCAATAGAATACCAAAAAATCGGCATTTAGTCAATGATTATTGCACAAATTGCCAAAAATTCCTTACGCAACGAAAAGGACGCACCGAAGTGCGCCCTCTTGTTGTAAATGTTATGTTGCTTTACTGCGCTGTGAATGCACCGTCAGAAAGCGGAACACCGTTGTCGCCACAAAGCAACAAGCTGCCGTCCTCCAAAACTGCCAAATTGTATGCACAGGCAACCGTACCGGGCTTAATCTCAAAACCGTAGAAATACTTCGCCGGTTTTTCTCCCTCATACCATTTTAAATCACTATTTTCAAGCGTAACTTCCAAATCGAAAGCCTTGCCGTCAGCCGTTCCGACAATTTTGCAGGTTTTTACAATTTGCGTCGTGTCGATTGTGATTTCGGTAATGACAATGGTTGTGTTTCCCAAAGGAAAGGCGGAAAATGATTTAGTGGAATTGCCGACAAACGTCTTGCCTGTAGTTACGGGCGGTTGTTCGCTGCTACCGCCGCCACCAACTGTGCCCTGTTGCTTTTCAAAAGTTTTGGTTTGCGGAGGTTTTTCGGGTGCAGTGTAGTAACCGGAAAGCGTGTCACCGTTTCTGGAAAGAACATACTGATACTTTGAGTAGGCTTGAGTGAAAAGAATGATCAAATACCTGTCTACAATGTGATAGCCATCAACTTTGACATTTTCGTTGCTGCAAGTGATGTTATCACCGATAGTGAATGTCATGTCTTGTCCTGTAATTTTCCAAACGCCCTCAAACGAACTGAGCGTAGCGTTGTTGAGGTTCTGCTTTTGTCCGTAAACGACGTTTGTTACTACAGGTTCCTCACCGTCTCCCCACACAGTGGACGAAACAGTTACTTGACCGTCGGCATAAGTGATTGCGATTTGAATATTGTAATCTGCTCTCACTCCCACAATAGCGCCTTCATAATCTATCAAGTAGACAAATTCGCCACCGATAATGATTGAGCCTAAAGCTGCGCTCCCACTGTCCGTTTGCGTTCCCTTGCCCGCTTCGGAAATGACGATTTGTTCCTGATCGTGCGTCCAAACACCGATAAGTTGAGCAAATGGATCGGTTTCAGTTCCTGCTTTGGTAAACTCGGAAGTTTGACTTTTAATTTCCACCGTAGCTTTGTTGTCCGAGGTAAAAGTTATAATCATATCCCATATTTTCGATCCTGTTTTGTGACATGTAACAACAAGATTTTCACCGGAGTCGTCAACCTCGTACGAAGTAAACTCGGTATATTCACCCGGACCTGCGTCAAGTTCGTATTCTACTTTGTCTGTACCGATACGAAAACTTGTAACGCCAATGTCGCTTGCGTCTTTGCCTTCCCACGTTCCTTCGTAGTCGGCAAGCGTTTTCTTGGCAGGAGCGCTGCCCTTCTTGGTGCAGGTTGCAGAAACGTTGTCAAAACTGTCGGTTGCCTCGAGTGACGCGGAAGTTGCAGATTCGAATGTAATTGTTGCTTCCCAAGTCTGCGTGGCTTGCACGGTTGCAACCACCTTGCCGCCTTCTTCGGAAAGGCTCGGGGTAAGAGCGTCGCCGTAGCTGCCATTGCTGTGGAAGTAAATTTTGCCGTCTTCTACTTTGAAGCCGTCAAATTCTTTCGGTCCCATTTCGACAGATTGAGGGTCAAATTCCCACTCGCCCGCATATTCGTCAAGAGTAAGTTCTTCTCCCTCTTGGAGCGAAAAGTCGCCGCTTTTGTCGTAACCATCAGTGTAGACACTGATACCTCCGGAGTAGAACGAAAGATAGAACGGTTCACCAAGAGAATCGGTCAACAATTCGTCGGGGTCGTTGCCTGTTACGGTATAGGAAAGCCCAAGCTGGTCGCCGTCCGTGGTGTATGCCGTGATGCCTGCTGCCGTGATAACAATCCTGTTCAAGCTGTAGCCGCCAATTACAAAGGGGAAGGAAGCGACGTAAGTGCCCTCGTATTGGGAAAGGTCAACATCATCAAATTCTTCAAACGCTACGTCAAGAACAATGTCTTTGGCGGGCATTTCAAAATACTCAAGATCTTCACCCTCGTAAGATTGTCCTTCATAGGTGAAACTTACTATTCCTTGTCCAACAAGCAGGTCTCCAATGTAGCTACCTTCATTGGCGTAAATAGTTAAGAACTCTAACCATTCACCTTCTTCTTCTCCACGAAGCGTGAGTTTGTAGAGAGGAATGCTATACTCATAGTTTTGTCCGTCATAAGTAAGTCTGAATTCCAACGTCGTTTCCGTTGTGTATAGTTGTAAATCTGTGGCGCTTGGATCATCACAATCAATGACAGTATAGCCTTCTTCTGCCTCGCTGTAGTCAAAATACAAAGCGACTTCTTCGTCAGCTGTCGCAAAAACTGCGAAGTATTCCATGATAGATAACATGTTTCCGTCATCGTCCATGAAATAAACGTAAACTTCGCCCATGCTTATTGCGTTGGCGCGTTCATAGTGGGCAACAAAATATACATCTTCGAAAACGAAACTGTTTGCGAAAGCAGATCCTGCAGAATATATTCTGCCGGTAGCCTCTCCCTGATTATATTGCTCCCAACCGGCAAACACCCAACCTTCTTCTGCTTCGACAGCGTCGTGAAGAATTGTGTTTCCGTAGCCATAAACAACAAGGTCTTTAGGTGCAACTGCGCCGGCAGCGGCGTGGTCGCCCAAAGCGAAGTGCAACGTGGGTCCTGTGGGCGTTGGAATGGTGATTTCGACCGTGCTGTCCTGAGCGGGCATTGTTGTGTAACCCGTGCCGGCAACCAATGCATCCTCTTCGGCTTCCACATCGAAAGGTTCACCGTTAAACTCTATCGTTGCGTCGGTCGTGCCAAAAGGCAGTAAGCTCAACAAGGGGAACAAGGGCGCACCTGCGTTGACAAAAACAATCATATCGTTTGTTTGAGTGTTTGCCGAAATGGTGACTTTGTACATGTCGCCCGTGGCAGAAACTTCCGTTTGCTCGTCTCCGACTTTGGCGGAAACGGTCAAAGTTTTACCGTCGATGTTACCTTCGCCAATAGCGTCGTCATTTTTATAGATGACAATGTTTCCCTCTTCGGAAATCGTATAGCTTCCGACAAGACTGTCTTGCGGGGTGTTAATTCGCATGGTGTGACGTCCATTGCCGCTTGAAATGCTGGTGAAAACAAACTGTACGCCGTTTTGCATGCTTTCAAATTTTAACAAAACGCCATCGAATGCTGCCGTCGCAAAGGGCGCATCTGATTCGTTTTCCGTCCACTGCGCGGTGAAAGTGACGTCATTTGTCAAGGTGTACTTTGCACCTGCGTTGTAGGTCTTGGTGCCGTCGTTCCAGCCCGCAAAGGTGTGATTTGCGCGTTGGAATGTGTTTTGCGGAAGAGTGATTTCCTCATTCGCCTTGCCCTCGATTGCGGCGGGCGGGTTGCCGGAAGCTCCGTCTCCTCCCACAAAGGTTGCTTTGTACGTGGTGTTGTTGCAGGCAGCAAGCGCAAATGCCGCTACCATTGCCAAAACAACAACCACGCACAGCAACCAACGTTGTGTTTTTTGTTTCATTGTTTTCTCCTCCATAAAAGATTTTTTTCAGATTTTTATCACACGCACGGTTCGGCTTTTGTCAGCTGAGCCGTGTGTAGGTAAACGAATTGTTTTCCAAATCGAGGACCAACAGGTAAGTGCCGTTGAACTCGCTGTTTTCGTTGTCACTCACCGTGACGGTAAGCTCGTTGCCGTGAACGGTTGTGATTTTTGCCACCACTTCCACACTACCGCTGCCCGTGGCGAAAATGAGATGTACGGAAAGCACCTTGCCGCTTTCCTCTACCAGAGCGACGATCCTTGTGCCGTCGGGGGCAACGAGATACTTGTAGCTTGCGGTTTTGCTCCACTCGTAGGTAAATGCGTCGCCGTCGAGGTGGAAAGTGACCGTGTACTTGAAACTTTGCCAAGGATTGGTCGTTGTATCAGTCCAATTTATTGTTGCCGTGTAGGTGTTGTCGTTCAATTTGGTAAGATACCAAGGACAACCCGAAACGTCGATTTCGTGACCGTCGATGTCTTTAAGGTTGCCACCGCCGAAAACATAGTTTCCGTTTTGAATGGTAAGGGTAGAGCCGTCTGCCGCGGTGTAGGTTTTTGTCTCAACAACCTTGCTTTCCGTTTCGCTGAAAGTGAGAGCGCCGTTGTTGTTGAACAACGTCAGTTGGTGTACGGAGCCGTTCAACGTGAATTGCATGCGGTAGTTGACAATTTCCACAACAATGGGCTGCTGATTATAAACGCCGTCACTCGAGCCTGCGGTAAGGGTAAGCCTCAGGTTAGACGACCTGACATTCAGGTACTCGAGCGTTGTGCCTTCGGTAACAAAGCTGTAGGTTGTGCCGTCCAACGTGATACCCACAAGCCAACCGCTTGCATTGACAATGACGCGTTGAGAGTTTGTAAAATAGTTGCCGTCAAGGCTGCCGATGAACCAAGTGACAACAAATGTGGAATTGTCTTCCCACTTGTACAAGCCACTGTAAGAGCCTTCTCCCAATTCCGCGCGGTCTCCGAGTATCAACAAGTCGCCGAAGTTTTCCACGCTGTACCAAGTTTGTTGTTGGTTCGATTTGACTCGCAAATATCTGAGATACTGCTGCCACACGCCCACCTCGGCAAAGCCTACGCCGATTTCGTAGCTGCCCACATACACGCGTGGCATAGAACCGTAAAACGGAGTTTGACCAAGGTCGGGAGCGGTCTCGCCCGTAAGGGTGAGGACAAACTCGTGCTGATCGAAACTTGATTCGTCCGCGTTGGGAGTTACCGCGCACAAGGAGAACGCAAACGCGCCGATAGAGCTTGCATTGCCGCCCAAGGTGACGCGCGTCAACGCAAAGCAACGCGCAAACGCGCTGTCGCCTACCGTTTCGATTGCGGGGAGGGTCAGCTCCGTAAGGGACGTACATTCGAAAAACGCTTCCGTGCCGATAGCCGTGACCCGGTTGCCCACAACCGTTTTTAGCCCGTTGCAACCGTAAAATGCGCGGTTGCCGACAACGCTGACGTTGTTGAGGTTGACGGACGTGATGTATGTCAAATTGGCAAACACGCCTGCCGCCACTTCCGTCACCTCGTCGGGAATTGTGATGGCGACGTTTGAGGGATCGACGTCCTTGTTGTTGTAGCTGACAAGCACGCCGTCGCGAATTTCAAATTCGGGCTTGTTGGCTTGTTCGGCGTTGCTGGTGACAAATTGCGCATAGCCGCCTTCTACGCTCGGAGTGTCTGCCGCCCAAGTTTCCGCCTGACGGTACGCCTGTTCGCAGCCGTCGGGGACGTAGATTTTGAAGTTGCTGCCCTTTACCCAACGGAACACGTCTGCGCCGAGTTCGGGCGGAGTCGTTCCGAGGAAGTAAACCGTTTTAAGAAGGGTTGCCGCACCAGCCGCACTGCTGTTTTCAAAGGCGTAGTCGCCGATTTTTTGCAGCGTGGAGGGGAATGTAACAGATGTAAGATTTACGTTTTTGAACACGCCATCGGCAATTTCCGTGACGCCTTCCGGAATGACTATGACGGACGCGTGACCGAGATATTGCGTCAAAACGCCGTCCACTATGACAAATCCGTCGTCGAACACGATGTAGCTGCCGTAATCTCCGCCTTCCGCGGCAAAGGTGACATTGACTGCCAACTCGCCACCGCTCGAGAAGGTGATGATGACGATTTTCTCGCCGTTTTGCTCGGTGATCGTGTAACTGCCGTTGTCGAAGTTGTCCTCGTCGGTAAAGTACTGCGCGACGCCGTAACCGTCAAGATAAATTTGCGGGTACTCGCTTGCCTCGCTTTGCAGGTAAACACCCTGCTCTTCGCCGCGCTGCAAGAACAAGTAATAAATTTCTCCATTGTGCTGTTGCGGGACCAAAATGAAGTAAAACTCTGTTTTGTCCTTTACCACAAACTCGTATTCTTCCTCGCCCTCTTCGACGCCTTCTACGTAGAAGTAGTTGCCGTCATATACTTTTAGCAGCTCCGCTTTGCCGCTTTCGTTGTAGCTGATGTCGTAGAGCGTGCCGCTGCCGTAGCCGTTCAATTTGAGCAGTTGATCCTTGAACTCGCCGTTGCGCACAAGCTGCCAACCCTCGTTTGCGTAGCCGCCATCGTCAAAGAACATAAAGTAGCCGTCTACCTGTTGCTCCGTTTGCACTTGCGGGGGCTCTTTTACCAACATCACATAATCTTGGTATTCGACAGACATGTCGGCAGGGTGAACGTAGTACAGGTGGTAGTCGCCAAGAGAGGTTTGTTCGTAGTGCGTGATCCAATAGTAGGAAATTCTGCCGTCAACTTCCGTGTCGGGAACTGCCAACGTGCCAGTGCTGTAGCCGTCAAACGCCAACATCATCGACCCTACAAAGCGATCGTTCAAGTGGTCGTACAAAACGTAAGTGCCCACCAACGCTTCGTCTCGGTAGTAGAAAAGGTGGTTTTCTGCGTCGGTGACGCGTCCGTGATACACCTTGACGGTCTCGCCGGCGGCGTCGTACACGGTTACGTCGAAGTCAATGCCGACAACAACGTCCTGAACGGTGGAATAAGTGACAAAGCCCTCGTGCTCTTTTCCGTTTACCACAAGCACCGCCGCGCCTCTGCCGAGGAAATTGCGACGAAGCTTCAATTTGTCGCCGCTGCCGCCCGCGTCGGTGTAGATGTCCGCTATCATGGGGTAAAGGGTGACGTCGGACGTAACGGTGAACTGCGCACCGAATTTGTAGTCGCTGCCATTGCCCGTTTCGGACGTGCAGTAGGAAAGTATCTCTTGATTGGGGTCGTCGTTTGCGGGAGTGCGCACGGTGTGCGTTTGTCCCCACTTGACAAATTCGCTTTCGCCGTCGTCGCTGTAGGTGACGGTGAACGTGCGCAAAACGTAGTAACTTGTAAGCGTAAGTCCGCTTTCTTCGACAATGCCGTTGTTTACGCTGCCGCTATGCTCGCCGTCCAACTCGTATTTAAGTGCGTTGGGGTTGCGACTTTGCGCGTTGCTGCCCACCGTGGCGGAAAAAGCGTTGTCGTCACTTTGCGTGTACTGCCCGTCGGCGGAGTCGTTTTCCACCCAAACGTGTTCCGTTACGGTGGCTTGCCAAATTGCGTACAGGGTAAAGTTTTCGGTGAGAGTCACCTCGTCGCCCGCATTGTAGGACGTGCCGGTGTTGTCCGACTTGGTGTTGTAGCCGATGAACGTTGCCGTTGCCGAAAGGAAACCGCAGCTCGGCAAAACGTAGGTTGCGCCGTAAAAGTCGGTGTGAGAACTCATTTCGCCCGTGGCGGACGTTGCAAGCCCCTTGTCGAAGCTTAACGTGACGCGCGAACGCTTGTAGTAGAGCTTGAGGGTGGGCTTGCCGTCATCCAAAAGTACGCTTTCCACTGTGCCTTCCACGGCGGGATCGAACGTGTAGCCCTCTATTTCGATGGGCTGTGCCGTGACGGTGCTGCCCAAAAGCGCGCTTTTTGTTTCCGTTTTGCTTTTGTCAAAGCTGCCGTCGTCCTGCTCGACATAGTGTTCCACCGTGTAGTTTGCGTTCCAACGCGCTGTGACGGTAAAATCCTTGTCGGGCGCGACGGTGAGAGCGGTGACCTTGACGTTGCCGATATAGTAACCTTCCAACGAGCAGTTGGTCACAAGCGGAGCAATCAGACTGCCGAGCTTGGTGTAGAAGGTTGCGCCCGCGTTGACCGTGAACGTTTGGTCCTCTACGCCGTCAATGCCAAAATCCACCGTTGCCGTGACAACAACGGGGTTTTCCGAAGGAGTGGGCGGCGGAGTTTGCGGCTCGGTCGGGTCGCAAGCGGCAAAAACCGTTGCCGCAAGAGCAAGTACCGCCACAACTATCAACAATGCGATTTTCAAAGTCTTTTTCATAGTACCGTCTATTTTACTATACAAATTACAATTTGACTATTTTTTAGCGTGCGTTTTGCCGAAAAAGGTGAAAAAACACCGTAAGTTTTGTTCCTTTTTAGCAAAAAAACAGACGCCGAAGCGCCTGTCAGTAACAAAAATGTACAGCTTGGGTATGCAAGCTACATATTACGTTTGAGGCTAATCGGTGGAACTATTATATACTATATCCGCCGAAAAATCAAACGAATTGATACAAAAAACGGAAAATTTTGTGTAAAAAATTTGTTTTCAGTCCACAAAACGGCTGAGAACCACTACTTTTGTGCCGTTTTGGGGCGCGTCGTCGAGTACAAGCGCGTCGCCGCCGCGCGTAACGTCGGCAGGATCGAACAGCGACAAAAACTCCTCAACGCCCGTCACGTCGAGGGTGCTTTCGGGCGTTTTGTAGTGCATGGGCACAACAATTTTGGGACAAACGGCTTCCACAAACTGCCGCGCTTGGTGCGCGTCTATGGTGTAAGTGCCGCCAACGGGTATCATGAGTACGTCGCAACCGCGAATTTTGTCGATGACAACGGGGTCGACAAAGCCGATGTCGCCGAGATGTACCGCCGTCAACCCGTCCGTTTGAAAAATAAAGACGAGATTTTTGCCCCGCTTGGCACCCTTTACGTCGTCGTGGTAGGTGGAAACGCTTTCGATTGCAATGTCGTCCGCAACGCAATGCCCCTCCGAGTCAAGAACGGCGGGATTGCCCAAAATGCCGTCCATACAGTCGTGGTCTCCGTGATGGTGAGAAATCGTCACCGCGTCGCAGCGAACGGGAGTCATTTCAAAACCCACCCACTTTGCGCTGTACGGGTCGGTTACGATGGTTGTTCCCATGTCGCTTATGAGCCTGAATGAGGAATGTCCGAGATATTGAAGTCTCACGCTGCACCTCCGAGCAAAACAAGTGATTTTATTGTAATGCAACAAAAAAATTTTGTCAACGCGAAAAAATTTTTTTGCGCCCAATCGCATACCGTATGTGCGTTGTAGACGCTGTGCGCCGTAGCCGCCGCGCCATTTTGCAAAAAAGGTAGATTTTTTTTGTTTTTTCTGCTATAATGTTAGTGCAAATTGAAGATGTGTATCAAAAAATACAAACAATCGCAATTTGACGTGTCCGCGAAAAAGCGGACGGGAGGCTTTATGAAGGCTTGGATATTGGAAGAACCCAAAAAGCTAAAGCTTGAGGAATTCGCACCTACAGAAATAGCCGAAAATCAAATAAAAGTCAAAATCGAAGAGGTGTTGCTTGCCAACTCCGACTTTGAAGTGTACAGCGGCGCAAGCAAGCGCAAGTACCCCTTCATCTTGGGAAGAAATGCCGTGGGCGTGGTTTCCAAGGTGGCGGGTGACAATCCCTTTTTTAACAAAATGGATCGCGTTTCCATTGAGCCGTACATTCCCTGCGAAGTGTGCGACGAGTGCAAAAACGACGAATACGAAAAATGCTCCAACATGCAGGAGCTGGGCAACAACTGCAACGGTTTGTTGCAAAACTTTATAGATTTGCCCTACTCGTTGCTCCACCGCCTGCCGGACAAGCTTTCGACGGAAAAGGCGTTGTTTGTGCCCTACGTGGCGTTTTGTCTGAACGTGATAGACGCCCTCAATCTGGAAAAGGGCAGACACATTGCCATTTTCTCTTCCACCAAAACGGGCTTGATACTTGCACAGCTGGTTGCATACTATCAGGCGGTGCCGGTGTTTATAAGCAACAGAGAACAACTTCTTGACACCGCGCGCGAATTAGGGATTTTTTACTGCTTCAACCCCGAACAAACGGACGTTGAAAACGAAATTCTCGCCATAACGGGCGGCAGAATGTGTAACGAGTTGGTACTGTTTTCCAATTCCGACTTTAACATGAAAGACGTTTACAGCGTGGCGGCAACCAATGCAAACATCTGCTTGGCAGGCTACTCCAACAAGGAAAGCAAGCTGTCGGTTGCGCAGATATGCAAAAAACACCTGAACATTTTCGGCGTGTACAACGGTGCGGGAAGCTACTCGTCGGCGATAAATTTGCTGGTGACGGAAACGGTCAACGTGGACGCGCTGATAGGAAAGATCGTCCCCTTTGACAAGCTGGACGAGGAATTGGCAAAAACGAACCCCGACGACCTTATTCTTAAATCAAAAATCGTAAAAATCAACTGATTTTACACCCAAACGGTTCGGCAAATGCCGTAAAAAACAAAGCAAAAAGCTCGGAAATGCTCCGAGCTTTTTTTTCGTCAGCGAACAATGTCGAGCTTGTTGAGCAAAAAGACGCTTAACGCACCCAACCCCGCCGCAAACAGCGGACCTCCCGCCACGCAAAGAACAACGTTGAACGCGCTTGCGTTGAGCGGCGTCATCATGGGGATCATCGTAAAAAGCAACATTCCCCCTGCCAACGAGCCGAGAATGGAAAGCCACAATTTTTGCCTTCCGACCGTTGCCAACGTCAGGGCGATCCCGACAAATACAAGCGCAAAGAAGATTTTGCTTGTCATACAGGCGACAATTCCGCCCGCGGTTGCGCCCACCGCCGCCACATCGAAGGAAAGCCCAGCAATGCCGCCGCCGATCATCGCGCCGACAAAGTACAGAAGGAATATTCCCACAGCCGCCGCAAACAGCACAATTGTTTTGGAAAGGACGTAATCGAGCTTTTTGGCGCGCACCGTAAACAGGTTTTTGACATAGCCGCTGCGGAAGTCCTCGCCCACAAACAGGCAGACGAAAATTGCCACAAGAAAGTACAGAAGATTGATGTTGCACATGCTTGTAAGGTCCATGCTCATTGCACCGCTTGCCGAGCCTATCGCTTGCCAGACGTTGGTGAATGTTTCTACCGTTTCTTCCGCGCCTGTTTGCGGATTTACGGTCGTTCCGCCCATAAAAGAGGTCATAACCAAAATGAGAATGGGAAGCGCAAGGCTGACGCCGAACATAATCCAAACGGTGGGCATTGTAAACATTCTGCGCGCGTCCACCCTGAGCATTGTTTTTAGGCGTTTGCCGAATTCGCCGCTTTTGACATTTGCGTTCATTTTCTTCCCTCCTGCATAAGATTGATATAGTATTCTTCAAGGCTGATTTTTGCCGTTCTTATTTCGCTGACGGCAACCCCGAAGTTTTGGAACAAGTACTTTGCGACGTTTTCCGCGTTTGCGTTGTAGACGCGAATTTCCCCCGTCTGCTCGTCAAATTCCACCCGACCGAACGCCCGTTCCAAAAGCGAACGCGTTTTTTCGAGTTCGTCCGTTTTGAGGGCGACGAACGTCGGGCAATCGGCGTTTAACTCGGCGGCAGTCATCTCCTTTAAGAGCCTTCCGCCACGGATAATGCCGTAATGGGTTGCGATTTTTTCAAGCTCTCCCAAAATGTGAGAGGAAATGAGGACGGTCGTGCCTTGGCGGGAGAGGTCTGTCAAAATTTCACGCATGATGCGCATACCGTCCGCGTCCAACCCGTTGATCGGCTCGTCGAGAACGAGAAGGGCGGGGTCTCCGAGAAGGGCGAAGGCAATGCCTATACGCTGTTTCATGCCGAGCGAGCAATTTTTGAATTTGTTGCTTGCCGCGCCGTCCATGCGGACAAGGTGCAGAACGCGTCGTATTTGTTCGTCCTCGTGCTTTATGCCAAGGTTGGCGGCTTGCAGTTTCATGTTGTTCCACACTGTGTAGTTGGGAAAGCACCCCGGCGACTCGATAAGAACACCGATTTGCGAGCGCACGCTCTGATTCCTGTGGTCTTTGCCCCAAAGTTTTATCTCGCCGCCGCTCGGTTGCAAAAGTCCGCAAACGAGCTTTTCCGTGGTGGATTTGCCGCTGCCGTTTTCGCCGATGAACCCGTAAATAGCCCCCTGCGGAACGGTCATGTTCAAACCGTCCACCGCGCGTTTTTCCCCGAACGTTTTGGTCAGATTTCTGATTTCGATTGCGTTCATAATTTCCTCCTCAATAAACGTCTCTGCGGTACAAAATAACCGAGCCGAGAACGTTGTAGACAATCGTCCAAGCAACCGAGCAAGCAAGGCACACAAGGACGGACAAGAAGTTTGCCGAAAGGCATGCGTACACCGACGAACCGTAGAGGAAGATGTTCAGCGCAGCCGTGTTCCCGAAAAGCGCCGCCGCTCCGATGACGGGAATACCCGTGCCGAGAACAAAGCATAAGGCAATGGAAATGCCGAACTTTCTGCGGAAAACAATGTTTATAAAGGTGTACAGGCTCGCCCAACCGAGGCTCATGATCATTTTGCCGAGTATTGCGCACAAAAGAGAACCTGCATCGATCGTAAACGGCAGTCCCGTCGCCGCGCCTGAAATCATTCCGCCTACAAGGTACGTAAAGCACATGCACATCATCGAAAACGCGCTTATGGCGGTTTTGCTCAACACATAGTCCTGTTTTTTGGCATGAGTGGTAAACAACTGTTTGACGTAGCCGCTCGTGTAGTCATGTCCGATAAAAATCGACACCATGATACCGCCGAAAATGAAAACCATGTTCATGTTGGCGTACTGCCCCATGTCGTGAACGACGTAAAGCGGACTGTCTGCGGCTATGATCTGCCAAGCGTTCGAAAACATTCCCGCCGTTTCCCCTTCGCCCATTGCTCCCATAGACACAAGCGCGGGAATAAGCGCCGCAATCACGATGAAAATGTAAAACAGCGGGGTGTGAAACAGACGGTAAAAGTCCACGCCGAGCATGCCCTTGAGCCGCTGAATAACGCTCGGTTTTTCAAATTGCAATGTTTTTGTGTTTTCCATTTATATCGCCTCCTGCCCACTCATGAGAGAAACATAGTATTCTTCCAGACCGATTTTGTGTTTTTTGAGTTCGACGGGCGCAAAGCCGTTCTGCAAAAGAAAAGCCGAAAGCCTTGCCGTGTCGTCGATATCATAGACGCGAAGCTCCCCTTCCTCGAGCTTGACGTTGCACCCGCCGCGCAACAAAAGCTCCGTCGTTGCTTGCAAATTTTGCGTTTTGAGAGCAACATAGACTTGCGAACGACCGTCCATTTCCGAAGCGGCAATTTCCTTTATCATCTTGCCCTGACGTATAATGCCGTAATGGGTGGCGATTTTTTCAAGTTCTCCCAAAATGTGCGAGGAAATGAGGACGGTACAGCCGTACTTCTGCGTTATATCCACAAGAATTTCCCGCATAATTCTCATTCCGTCGGTATCAAGTCCGTTTATTGGCTCGTCGAGTATGAGAAGCGCGGGGTCGCCGAGTAACGCCATTGCAATACCTATGCGCTGTTTCATGCCGAGCGAACACTTTTTGAATTGCAATTTTGTGCTGTCCTCCATGCGAACAATCTTCAAAACACGTTGTATCTCGCCCGCGCGGTCCTTTAGCCCCAAATTGATTGCCTGCATCATAAGGTTGGCGTAAACGCTTGAGTTCGGAAAACACCCCGTATTTTCGATGAGCGCGCCTACGCGCACCCTTACGCCGGCGTCGGTATAGGACTTGCCGAACAGCCTGATCGTCCCCTCGTCGGGAACAAGATGTCCGCAAATACACTTTTCCGTGGTGGATTTGCCGCTGCCGTTTTCACCGATAAAGCCGTAAATTGCGCCCTGCGGTACGGTCATGTTCAGCCCGTCGAGCGCGTACATCCCGCGGAAACTCTTTGTCAAATTTCTGATTTCGATCGCGTTCATTGTCTGCTCCTTTTGCAACGGTTTCAATCGCGTTTGTGTTCTTGGGCAAAGTCAATTCGCGCTTGCGCGTCTGCTTTGCGCTTGTTCGCCTCTGCGATCTGCTGTTGCTGTTGTTGCCGTATCAACGCCTGACGACCTTTGGGGGACAGCTTTGCCTCTTCCCAAGTGGCTTTTGCCTCCGCTTTTGCCGCCTGCAAATTGGCTTTGTCTACTTCGTGTTGTGCCTTGGCGTTTTCCGCCATATCTTTGAATGGATGAAAATTTTTCGACATAATAAAATCTCCTTTTTACCAAAAACCCTCTGCGGAGCTTTTGCAAGAACATTGTAAAACCGAATTGTTACAAAAAAACCAATGTTGCGTTGACGAAAAGTAAAAAAATTGTAAAAAATATGTAAAAACCGTCGTAAAACGGTTTTCTTTGAAAGTTTGTTATTGTTTGTCGTTGTTCAAAAGTTTGTCGGACAAACTTACGATTTGCTCGGCAAATTTGGCTTTGCGCCGTGTAAGGAAAATTTTGTACACAAAGTAATTGCCCGCCATTGCCGCAATCCCGACAACGGAAACGATACTGCCCCAAACAAATTCATTCCAATTCAGCACCATTGCAAGCCCAAATCCGAAAAGGAGCAAAAACACCACTCCCAATGTCAAAGCCAAAATGCGAGGCGGCAAGTAAACTTTGTTGTTGAGCTTGCGCAGCTCCTTTATGCCGTCGTTTATGTCGGGAAGAGGACCATACTCTTTTTTTATGCTTTCTATTTCTTTGCGCTGTTCCTCTGTCGGCGCGGTGTAAACGTAATCAAATTTGTTCATGTGTTTTCTCCCTGTAACGAATGCGAAGATGTGAGCCGCGAATGATCATGTAAGTTCCCAATGCCAGCATCAACGCTCCTGCCACACCGCCCACAACGGTGTTCATTGTGTTTGAAAAGTTGCTCTCCGTAGAATAAGCAAACAACATTGCCGATTGCAACGCCACTATAGACACAATTCCGTCCGTCAGATTGACGTTGCGAAATGTTTGCCGAGTAAGGTCGTTTGCGCGACGGTCTTTGACGGCGTTTACAATGGCAAAAATAATTTTGAAAAAGGCATAGATCGCCATTACGAAAATCATGTTGCCACGGTAATTATAGTGAAAATCGTTGACGGTTATCAACACTATTATGCCCGAATAGACCAACGTCAACAGCACAATGAGCGCGCCGCCGCCCAAGTAAGCGTCAATCGCCTGACGTTCCGCTTGCCTGACGTCATGCTTTTTCAACGCGCGCCTGTGCGCAACAAGCAACACGATCCGCGCAAAAGCCAACGTCAGAAAATAACCCGCAAGGGTGTACAGCCAAACCGCCGCAAAACTATCAAGCAGAATTGCAAACACAAGGTTATACGCGCCCACCGCAGTCGTACAGCAAGAACCGAACAGGGCGGTGACAAGCAATCTGAACTCGCTGTCGGTGCGAAAACGCACAACAAAACGGTTTGTTGTGATTTTTTGCGAAAACTTGCTCAACTCAACCTCACCGTGAACGTCGTACCTTGGCTCGGAACGCTGCTGACGCCGATTTCGCCGCCGATAAGGTCTATAACCTTTTTGACAAGAGCAAGCCCCAATCCGTTTCCCTCGGTGGCGTGTGACGAATCGCCCTGATAAAATTTTTCAAATATATGCGCGCCCACTTCGGGAGATATTCCGCACCCCGTGTCGGAAACTCGCACCACAGCTTTGCCGTTTTCGCTTTTGCAGGAAATGCTCACCGAGCCTTTGTCGGTAAATTTGACGGCGTTGCCTATCAAATTGTTGAAAATTATTTTCAGATAGGCACGCGAACTTGTTACCGTCACATCGTCGAAGTCGGTAAAAAGATCCAACCCTTTACCGTCAATGGCGTCCACGTAGTCGAGAGCGCACTCATCCAAAAGGTCGGCAAGATTTACTTGCTCCGCGGTCAACTTGAGCCGCTGATTTTCAAGTTTGTTCAACTGCAAAATGTTGGTAACAAGCTCGCCGAGACGCTTGGCTGTTTTTACCAACGTGTCGGCGTACTCCTTGCGTTTTGCCTCGTCGAGATTGTCGTCGGAAAGACATACGGCGTAGTTTTGTATGATGGCAAGCGGCGTTTTGATTTCGTGCGAAACGTTGGAAACAAAATCGTTGTGCAACAGCTCCGTATGCCTTAGTTCCTCCGTCATGCGGTTGATGTTTTCCATTATGTAGTCAAATTCGTTGTAGTGCCGCGGCGAATGTTCCACGGTCAATTGGACGGAAAAGTCCCCCCGCGCTATGCTGTCCGTGACATTCAGAATTTTGTCTACGGGCTTGTTGACGAGTACGTTGCGACGAACCCAATCGCCAAAGGCGGCAACAATTGTCAAGCCGAGAATTTCGCACAGCATGATGACGGCAATTTCGGTTTTTGTAACTTTGTTGACGGCATAACTGTACGTCAGCAAAACAATCGTCGTTACCAATGCAATGTCCGCAAAAAAAATCAAAACGCCCCAAAAGGTAGACAGACTTTTTTTTCGTTTCATTTCAGCACCGCCTTGTAGCCCAAGCCGTGAACGGTAAGTATTTCAAAACCGTTGCACTCGGTTGTCTTTTCGCGTATTTTTGCCATGTAAACGTCCACGGTTCGGCTGGTCGCGGAGCTGTCGTAGTCCCAAAACTCCTCCATAAGTTGCGCGCGCGTAAAAGCACGACGAGGAAATGACAACAGCTTGAACAGCAAATCGAACTCTCTCACCGTCAATGGCAACTCGCGCCCGTCCACGTAGGCGGTATGCTCTTCTTCGTTCATGCGTAAATTTCCCGCCACCAATTCTCGGGTACGCTCTATGTTTGCTCGCCGTAACAGACTTGAAATGCGCGCAAGCAACACGTCCGTGTCGAATGGCTTGACAACATAGTCGTCCCCCAATCCGTAGCCCGTCATTTTTGAGGGTTTGTCGTCCAACGCCGTCATAAACAGCACCGGCAGCTTGACGTCCGTTTGACGCAACTGACGAACCAACTCGAAACCGTCCACAAGCGGCATCATCACGTCGGTTATAAGCAAATCGAATTCTTTTTCGTTGAGAATGTCCAACGCTTCTTTGCCGTTGTAGCAACATTCTACCGAGTAACCGTTGTTCGTAAGCGCGTTTTTTACGTGCGCGTTGAGTGCCTTGTCATCTTCTGCCAACAAAATTTTGATCATATCTTACTTGCCTCGTATCTAAATTGTACCACAATAATTTTGCAATTTGTTGCCGAATTGTTAAAAAAATGTAAAAACCCGCCGAGTTGTCTCGACGGGTGGAGTGTTATGCGGTAAAAGCTAATCTTCGTCGTCGTTTTCGGGCGCAACGAATATGCCGAGAGCTATATGCCAATTTGGCAACCGCGTCTCCGTTCAAACGGTAGGTTTCGCGCTTCCGGCTTGTCCCCCGGTAAATTTCTATAATAAAAATTTATTACCATTTTTTCGTTTGTTAATATATTTTGCAAAAAAACGATGGGTAAAGGGGACGTTTTTTTGCAAAATTTCAACCTTTACATCAGCTTTTTTCCGTCGGAAAAGGCGTTGCCCACCTTGTTGCCCAACACGCGATAGTCGTGCGCGGCGGAGTTGTAGCTTACAAAGTTTGCCTTGCCGATGTCGAGATTGCCCTTTTCGTCCAGCACGCTTTCGTCGGCAGTTACGTTGACGATGTTACCCACAACAATTCCGTCCTCGTTGACGTGATCGAGCGAGCACTCGATTGCAACGGGAAATTCTTCTATAAGCGGCGCGTTGACGTGTTCGGCTTTGGAAACGTGCAAGCCCGCCCTTTGCAGCTTGTCGGGCACTTTGTTGGCGGAAACAATGCCTACGTAGTCGGCTTCCGTCACATGCGCCGCGTCCGCAAAGCTGACGGTGAACGCCTTGTTGCGAAGAATGTTTTTGGTGGTTGCATGATCGTCGCTCAGGCACAACATAATTTGATTTGTGTCATAGATACCTCCCCAAGCGGCGTTCATGGCGTTGGGTACGCCGTCAATGCCGTAAGTGCCCACAATCAACACGGGGCAGGGGAAAAGCCAAGTTTTTTTACCGAAATTTTTACGCATATATATACCTCCGTTTTTTGCAATTATATCACTTTGAAACAGCTTTTTCAACACTTTGTTTACCTGTCGGACAAACAAAACAAATTTGAAAATGTGTTGACAACAGCTTACGGCGGCTGTATACTAAAAAAAATTACTTGCGAGGTAAAAAAATGAAACAGGCAGTACTTGTTGTTGATATGCTGAACGACTTTGTTACCGGCGCGTTGAAGTGCGACAGAGGCTTGGCAATTGTTCCCCAAACGGCAAAATTGCTGCGCGGAGCAAGAAAAGCCGCCATTCCCGTGATATTTTGCAACGACGCGCACCTCAGGGGCATAGACCACGAATTGAAGCTTTGGGGAGACCATGCAATTGTCGGCACCGAAGGGGCAAAGGTTATACCCGAATTGGAACTGACGGACGCCGACTATGTTGTGCCCAAGCGCCGTTACAGCGGTTTTTTCCACACCGATCTGGACCTTCTGCTCAAGGAATTGGGCGTTGACACCGTGGTGCTGACGGGACTGCACGCTCACATGTGCGTGCGCCACACCGCCGCGGACGCCTATCAGTTGGGCTACAACGTTGTTGTCGCCAAAGACGCCACCGACAGCTTTACCAAAGAGGACTACGAGTACGGCATAAAGTATCTTGCCGACACCTACGGCGCGATTATTTCCGACGTAGACACATTGCTCAAGGAATGGGGCGTGCTGTAACACCACAACGCAAATTTAACGGGGCTGTCGCACAAAGCGGCAGCCCCAATTTTATAATTGTATGTACTTGCGGCGAATTTGCCTCTTGTCAGTTGTCCTTTGAGGGCGGCTTGGGTCCGTTGAAAGAGTAGTAGCTGCACTTTATGCCGGCGTTAAAAATGTAACGTTTTTTGTCCGCGCGGCGTCCGAACTGTTTTTCGAAGTCCTCAAGCGGCGACAAAAAGTAGAAATTCCACTTGTCAAGCGTTTTGTACAGTTTGCCCATGTCGCGAGCCAAACATTGCGCCGTCTGCTTGTCCCCCAAACGCTCGCCGTAGGGCGGATTGCTGACGTTTACGCCGTAGCTGCTGTTGCTGACAAACTGCCGCGCGTCGCGCAGATTGAATTTGACATAACCGTCCACCCCTGCCTGCCGTGCGTGAAAAGAAGCGATTTCCGTTGCTTTGGGCGAAATGTCGCCCCCGATGATGTTCAGCTTGCGCGTCACGCGGACGTCTCTCGCCTCCTCTCGCGCCAACCTGCATGCGTTGTCGTCAACACAACCCCACCGTTCAAAATCAAAACTTCGGTTGAGCCCCGGGGCTATTTTGAGAGCCTTCAGTGCCGCTTCTATAGGCAAAGTGCCGCTACCGCAAAACACATCGGCAAAGGCTTTGTCGGGATTCCACACCGTCAAATCGATCAGCGCGGCAGCGGTCGTTTCCTTCAGCGGAGCGTCGTAAGGCAGGGTGCGGTAGCCGCGCTTGTGCAAACCCGCGCCCGATGTGTCGAGATTGACGGAACACACGTCGTCGGTAATGTCCAATTCCACGCGGTATTCGCTGCCGCTTTCTTCCAAAGCGCCGTATCTTTTTTGCAAAACATTTACAATTGCCTTTTTGCCCACGGATTGAATGGAGTGATGCGCAAAAAGTCTGCTGTTGACGCTTTTGGTAACAACGGTTATCCTTCCGTTACCGTCAATCCAATCCTGCCACGGAACAGCCGCCACTCCGTCAAAAAGGGCGTCAAAATCGGGCGCGTCAAAGCGAGCGAGACACACAAGCACGCGTTCGCCGCTACGCAAAAACAAGTTGAGGCGCGCAACGTCGTGCCAAGTGCAATTTTCCACCGTCACGCGTCCGTTTACGGCGCGCGTATCGGGGTAGCCGAGGCTGTTAAGTTGTCGTTTGACCACCGCTTCCAATCCGGCGGCGGTCGGAACAAGAATTTTCATTTTCACTCAAAAAAGGACGGCAAATCCGTCCTTTACAATTCATTTCAGCGATTTGCGAACAACCTTGACTGCTGCAATGAGACAACCGCGCAACAGCAAATCGTAAAAGGGCACGGCAAGCTGCGCAACGCCTATCAGCAGCCAAAACACCCACTTGTTGGAATAGAGTTGATTGAAAACGGGCGGCGTAAGCCACCGAGTAAACAGCAAGGTCAACACAATACCCAATTCCAGCAAAACGTAGTAAAGCACCCACTTGACGATAACGTTCAGGTGGGGTTTGCCCTTGACGTCGAGATGTACCACTTTTGCGTCGCTTTCGCCGCCGAACGGGTCGTCCAACGTTTCTTCGCGCTCCACCGTCGCCGTCACCTTGACGGATTCGCCCCACACCTTGACTATCGCAAAGGGTATGCAAAAGGTTATGAGCGGAGCAACAGCCACAATGTTACCTAAAAAAATGCCGCTTACCGAACCCACTACAACCGTGGCTGCAAACACAAGAAGAGAATAGCCGAGGTTTTTGCCGTCCACAAGCAGCGGAACGACGGTCGCGACAGAGGCAATCACTCCGAAAATCAAAGCCAAGTAGGGCAAAAGACTTGTCAGCAGCAAAAACACGCAGGAAATTGCGCTGCACACGCCGCAAATAGCAATGATACGAGCGGAGCTTTTCATCAGCAGCCGCCCCCTCCCATACATTGACAACAGTTGCAACAAGCGTTGCAAAGCAAGCAGTCGGTACAAGAGCTACCCGTGCATGTGCCGTTCCCCGCGCCGATTCGCGGACCTTCGTCCACGGGGCGGGACGTTGAGCGCAGTTGATCGGGACTGATTGTGTTGCTTGCCAAAATTTTTGTCAATTTGTCGAGACTTTGTTTGTAGCGTTGATTTCCCGGTTCCATTTCGCAGGCAAGCTCCAACTGCCGCTTGCTTTCCAAAAACCAATTGCGTTTGTAAAACAAAATGGATTGAATGTAGTGCCACTCGGCGTCGCGGGTAACGCGGGCGTCAAGTTTGGCTTGAGCCTCTTCCAGCTTGCCGTCCGTTATCAACTGCTGAATGACGGTATAGTCGTCGTCCTCTTTGATGTCCTTTTCCTGCGATTGCTCCTGCCGTTCGATCATTATGTCGCGGTAGGCAACTTCCAACTGCTGAAGTTTTTCCGAAGCCTCTTCGCCCGCTTCGCCAATTTGAAACCTGTCTTTTTGATACTGTTCCTTCAGCTCATTGTAACGGGCGTCTATTTCTTCCTGCGTGGCGGAAGGAGTCAATCCCAAAATTTCATACGCGTTGTAGTTCATCGTCACTCCCCAAAATTTTGTTTTTACGCTTTGAAGCGCGCAAGCACTTCCATGGATTTGTCGCGAATGCTGTCAAACAGCACGTTTTGCAAGATACAGCCGTATTTGCCGAGGTTCAAATCATTGTACGCCATAGCCACTCGGTTCAGCACGGCAAAAAGCAAAAATTGCAATTCTTCCACCCTTGATGACAGCTCGCTTGCTTTGACTATGCCGTAACAGGCGACAAAAGGATTGTAGTTGCCCTTTTTTAAGTCCTTTTCGACATCGTCTAACGCGTCTATAAGGTAAATCCATTTGCCGAGATTGTAGCAAAGCGACTGAACGTCGGCGTTTGCCTCGTCTCCAATCAGTTGCACGGCAAAATCCGCCGAAAGCTGCGCAAAGCTGTGGCTTACCGCGTCCAAACTTTCGCTGTTTGCCTGCTCCATTTTCCTGAGTTCTTCGTAGCGAGCGCGCAACATTCCGTCAAGATTGGGCAAAATGCCTTGCGCTTTGCGGTAGGCGCGTTTAAGCATGCGAAACGCCGTCTTTTTTTTGACTCCGCCGCCGTCTACCACGTCGTCGTAAAGATTCCAATAGGTCAGCAGTACGTTTGCCACAGCCATTTTGTCGATCAGCTCCGTTTGTTCAAGCACGGGACGCTTTTTGAAGGGCGAGCTGAAGCATCTGCGTTGCTCCACCTCAACGTCTCGTTGCGTCACCGCGTGAAAAAACACGTTGAAAAAATTGACGTCGTTGCTTATGAACAAACGCGGCACGTTGCCGAACAGCCTTTTGGTGGAAAAGCACATTCCGCACATAAAAGTCTGCCACACGCCCTGCTTGTCCTGAGATAGCTTTGCCTTTTCTATGTTCAAATAACCAAACATCAGCGAATTTGAGGTATCAATCCCACCTTGCGGTACACCTTTGCCAAGGTTTTTTGTGCAATGCAGCTTGCTTTGTCCGCGCCCCGCTTCAAAACCGCCTCGAGATACGCCTTGTCTCCCAACAGCCGCTTTTGCTCCGCCTGAATGGGTTGCAACACGGAAATCACGGCGTCGGCAACGGCGTCCTTGAACACACCGTAGCCCTTGCCCTCGAACAGGCGTTCCGCTTCGGCAATGCTTGTGCCGCTGCACAAGGAGTAGATGTTGAGCAGGTTGCTCACCCCCGGTTTGTCGGCGCTGTGACGCACGCAGTGGGCGTCGGTGTCGCTGTCGGTGACGGCGCGGCGCAACTTGCGGCGAATGGTGTCTATGTCGTCAGAAAGACTGATATAGCCGTTTTCGTTGGGGTCGCTCTTGGACATTTTGGCGGTGGGCTCTTGCAAGCTTTTGATACTGCTGCCCGACTTGGAAAGCAAGCACTCCGGCACGACAAAGGTGTCGCTGTAGCGCGCGTTGAACCGCTCGGCAAGATCGCGAGTCAACTCCACGTGCTGAACCTGATCCTTTCCAACGGGCACGTACTGCGCCTGATACAACAGAATGTCGCTTGCCATCAGTACGGGGTAGTTCATAAGCCCCATGTTGATGTTGTCGGCGTGTTTTCTGGATTTGTCCTTGAACTGCGTCATTCGGTTGAGCTCGCCGACATATGCAATGGTGTCAAGTATCCAAGCAAGCTCTGTATGCTCGTGAACGTGCGACTGAATGAACAACGCGCTCTTTTCGGGGTCTATGCCGCAAGCAATGTAAAGCGCAACAAGCTCCAATGTGTTTTTGCGAAGCTCCGCGGGTACTTGAGCGACGGTCAGCGAGTGCAAGTCAACCACGCAAAACAGGCAGTCATATTGCTCCTGCAGCGGCGTCCAATTGCGAATGGCTCCGAGATAGTTGCCCAACGTCACCTTGCCCGTGGGTTGAACTCCCGAAAAAGCTCTTTTTTTGACTTCTTCCGCCATTTTGCACCTCTTGCCCATTATAAATTACTATTCAGTATACCACCGCAAGCAAGGTTTGTCAAGAGAGGAGAACAGTCCCTTACAGTTGACGTAAATTTGTCTTTCGGACGTCCTTTTTGCGCAACAAAAAACACCCAACCGCAGTTGAGTGTTTTTTGGGATTGGATTGAACTGTGAAAAAATTACTGTGCGCCCATAACGTCCTTGCCGCTAAGCGAATAGGTCACAACAATCATTGTCTTTTTCAAAGAAACCTTTACCTTTTTGATATCTTTGAATTCGGACTTGACTGCGTCATAATCTTTCTCGGCAGCTTCGGCGTCTTTGTAATAGTAGATTTTCACATAGTCGCCCTTGAGCTTTTTCAATGTTTCCTCTTTGGCAAGCTCGGCTATTGTGAAATCTTCAACATTGTTTCTATGTGCCGTTATTGAAGCCACTCTGTCGCCAACAGGCGTTGTGACAAGCAGAACGGAGTAATCTCTCTTTTCCAAAGTATCTCTGTCCTTTTCGGGATCTCCGGAATAGCCGCATGCCGCAAACAGACCTAACGCCAAAACGACGACAAGTACCATTGCGCTGATGGAAATTATCTTTTTCATTGTGTTATACCTCCATGTTTGTTACAGACATAATAGCATTGACCCCTCCCCCTGTCAATTCTTGAATAAAAATTCTGCCGCGTATTTTTTCATTTTTTCCTGTCCGTGTGACAAATTTTGGAAAATTGAAGGGTGTTTTGGGGAATTTTACGCAAAAAAAAAGCACGACCTTCGTCGTGCGTTTTGTCTTTTGTAAAAGAGGTTGAATTGTTATTCGTGTAACAGCGAAAGGTATCTGTCGTCGCCGTCGGGGAAGAATGTGACTATGTTCGCGCCCTTGAATGCGCTGTCCTGCGCCATGCGAATGGCAACGGTGATGTTTGCCGCGGAGGAAATTCCGCAACTGTAGCCTTGCTTGAGATTGAGCAAGCGGAACATGTCAAGCGCTTCCTCGTCGGAAACAAGTTCCACGCGGTTTACAAGGCTTGCGTCGTAAAGCGCGGGAACAAAGCCTGCGCCTATGCCCTGAATATTGTGCGAGCCCTTTGTACCGCGGGAAATGACGGGGCTGCCCGCGGGCTCTACCGCCACCACGTACAGCTCGGGGAATTTTTCTCTCAATCTTTTAGCCGTACCCATCAGCGTACCGCCCGTGCCAACGCCCGCAACCAAAACGTCCACGCGATCCAATTGCTCGAGCAGCTCCACTCCCGTGGAAAGGTAATGCGCGTTGACGTTTGCGGCGTTTTCAAATTGTCGCAAGCAAACGTGTCCCTGTCTGCTCAGGTAGTATTCCGCCGCTTCGACTGCACCTTTCATGCCCAATTTGCCTTCGGTCAGCACCACCTGCGCGCCCAACCCCTGCATTAGTTGACGACGTTCCACCGTCATTGTTTCGGGCATGGTTATAAGCACCTTGTAGCCGCGTTTTACGCCGACGTAGGCAAGCGCAATGCCCATGTTGCCGCTGCTTGCTTCCACGATTGTGTCTCCCGCATGCAAAATTCCGCTTTCTTCGGCGGCAAGTATCATGCCGAGAGCAGCTCTGTCTTTGACGCTTCCGCTGGCGTTCATAGCTTCGTTTTTTACATAAATGTCCGCTTCGAAATCTTCCTCGTAGGGAATGAGCGGCGTGTCGCCTATGCCGAGTTGGCGTGCCTCATTGCGAAAATCCATAGTTGCCTCCTTTGGCGTATGTGCGTCGTTGAATTTGGCTACATTATAGTGCGCACCCAAGCGGAAGTCAACTTTTTGCGCGCTTTTTTGCTTTCAATATACGAAAAAACGGCGACTCGTGTGCATTGTTCACAAGCCGCCGTCGAAAATTTTCCGAGTTTTGTAAGATTGTTGCGGCGAACACCCAAGCAGCATCGCCTTGCGTTTGGTCGGTGATCAAACAATTATGTTCACAAGCCGACCGGGGATCGCTATCACCTTTTTGACGGTCGCACCGCCGACAGCCTGTTGCACCGCAGCGTCTGCCAACACAACGGACTCCAGCTCCTTGGGAGAAAGCGTTGCGTCCACCGTGAGGCGTACCTTCGGGCGAGAATTGATTTGAACGAGAATTTCCGTCTCCTCCACCTTGAGCGCGTGTTCGTCGCAAACGGGGAAGGGGCTGACCACGATACTGCCGACATGTCCCGTTTGTTCCCACAGCTCCTCGCAAAAGTGCGGGGCAAGGGGACAAAGCAGCTTTAGCAGGTCGTCCGCCGTTTCGCGATACAGTTTGGCGTTTTTGACGGGAAGTTGGTCGTACTTGGAAAGCGCGTTTACCAACTCCATCATGCGCGCAACGGCGGTGTTGAACCCAAAGGACGGGTAATCGGCGTCCACGGCTTTGATGGTGGCGTGGCGCACTCTGTTCAACTCCTTTTCGTCGTGTCCCATTGCTTCCGTCGTTGAGTAGCTGCCGTAAGCCGACGTGACATAACGCTCTACGCGGTCCAACCATTTGTTGATGGCTTTGATGCCGTCGTCCGACCAAGGACCGCCTTCGATATAGCGAAATCCGAATGCCAGGTAGCAGCGGAACACATCTGCGCCGTAAGTGCCTACGTAATCGTCGGGGGACACCACGTTTCCGTGCGACTTGCTCATACGGTTGCCGTCCGGTCCGAGAATAACGCCCTGATGTACCAACGACTTGAAGGGCTCGTCAAAGTGCAAGTAGCCCATGTCCCTCAACGCCTTGGTGATGAATCGCGCGTAAAGCAGGTGCATACAAGCATGCTCTGCGCCGCCGACGTACTTGTCTACGGGGAGCATTTTGTCTACCCACTCGGTGTCGAACGGTTTTTGAGAATTGTGCGCGTCGGGGTATCTGAGATAGTACCAACTGCTACACACAAACGTGTCCAACGTGTCGGGGTCGCGCGTGGCGGGTGCGCCGCATTTGGGACACTTGACGTCGTGAATGAACTTGTCGTGCTTGGCAAGCGGACTTGTTCCGTCGGGACGGAACTCCACGTCGTAAGGAAGAAGTACGGGAAGATTTTCGTCCAACACCTCGCCGCAGTGCGGACAATATATTATGGGAATGGGCGCGCCCCAATAGCGTTGACGGGAAACCAGCCAATCTCTGAGACGGTAGTTTGTTTTGAGTTCTCCCTTGTGGCTTTCCGCAAGCTTTTTTACCACGGCAAGCTTTCCCTGCTCGCTTGTAAGCCCGTCGAACTCTCCGCTGTTGCACATCACGCCGTAGTCGGTAAAGGGCAAGCTGTCATTCACGTCCGCCGTTGCGCCCTTTATGACGCGCTTTATGTCCAGACCGTGCTTTTTGGCAAATTTGTAATCGCGTTCGTCGTGAGAGGGCACTCCCATGACCGCGCCCGTACCGTAGCTGTTGAGTACGTAGTCGCCGATCCACACCTGAACCTTTTGTCCGTTGATGGGGTTGACGGCGTATGCGCCCGTAAACACGCCCGTTTTTTCCTTGGCGGTGGAAAGGCGTTCGATTTCGTTTGTTTTTGCCACTTCGTCGATGTAGGCTTGCACCGCCTCTTTTTGCTCGGGAGTTGTGATTTTGGCTACCAACTCATGCTCGGGGGCAAGCACCACGTACGTGCAGCCGAAAAGAGTGTCGGCGCGCGTTGTGAACACTTTGAAACTACCGCTGCCGTCCGCAAGGTCGAAAACAATTTCGCCGCCCTGCGATTTGCCTATCCAATTGCGCTGCATGGCTTTGGTCTTTTCGGGCCAATCCAGCGCGTCAAGTCCCTGCAACAGCTCCTCGGCATAGTCGGTAATTTTGAAAAACCACTGCGTAAGATCTTTTTTTATCACCTGACTGTCGCAACGCTCGCAGTGCCCGTCCACAACCTGCTCGTTGGCAAGCACCGTGTTGCAGCTCGGACACCAATTGACGGGGGCTTTTTTGCGATACGCCAGACCGTGCTTGTACAGCTCGGCAAAAATCCATTGCGTCCAACGGTAGTACTCGGGCAAACAGGTTTTTATTTCGTGATCCCAATCGAACATGGCGCCGATGTTTTTTAGCTGCTCTTCCATAACTTCGATGTTATGCAACGTGCTGTCCTCGGGGTGTACGCCCGTCTTTATGGCGTAGTTTTCCGCGGGCAGTCCGAATGCGTCAAAGCCCATGGGCTGAAATACGTTTTTGCCTTTCATTATCTGATAACGCGCAAAACTGTCCGTCAATCCGTAGTTGTACCAATGCCCGACGTGCAACTTGCTGCCGCTGGGGTAACTGAACATTTCCAAAACATAGTACTTGTTGTCTACGTCGGCGGGATCGAATTTGTACACTTGCCTTTCTTGCCAAAGCTTGTTCCACTTTTTTTCTACTGCGATTTTGTCCATAGTTGCCTCAAAAACAAAGTTACTCAAATTGTAGTTCAACATTACAAAATTGTCAACAACTTGTTGCGTGGCAAATCTTTCTTGTTTTTCGGCGTTTTTGACAAAAACATTTTTGAAAAAATGTCGAATTTTGTCACTTTTGAACGATTTTTGTGTTGTTTTGTCAATATGGGTGAACCTTCGGTGAAAAATTTTCATTAAAAAGTTCGATTATTTTTGTTAAAAAGTGTTGAATGTTGTAAAAAATTGTGCTATCATTTAACAAAAAAGAGGAGGAGTGTCTATGTCCGACGACAGTAAAAACGCATGCTTTTTGCGTGGCGAAAAATTGTATCAGAGTGTTGTTGGCGACGGTGCGTGCGATGTACACGCGCTTGTCGGGCAATTGTTAATTGGTCTTGGTTTCAAAAGCAAGCTTATCGGAACGCAGTTTTTGAAGGACGCCATCGTTTACAGATATCAAAAATCCGACGTGGCGCACGTAAGCTACAACAATGACGTGTACCTCCAAGTGGCTAACAAGCTACACTCTACCGTTTGCCGTGTGGAGCGCGCAATCCGCAACACCATCAACGACTGCGCCGAATTCGGCAATCTCAACGCCTTTGACGATTTGACACACGGCAGATTGACGGAAAACGGCTACGTTCCCTCCAATACCGAGTTGATAAGCAGCATTGTGGGTTGGTTAGAAATAGAAAAAGACAAGGGACACATCAAGGAGTGAGGCTTGTTTTTGCAAAATCGTTGCGCCAAACGGCAATTTTGCCGTATAATGTTGTCGAGGGAAAAAATGAAGGAACAAACAACTACTTTGTGGCAGCAAAAGGATTGCAAACAGTGCTTTGCTCCGCGCAGCGGCGAATGTAACAAGGGCGACTTCGGCTACGTGGCGTTGATTGCAGGCAGTATTCGCTACGGCGGCGCGGCAAAGCTTGCCAATTTGGCGGCGGCAACCATGCGAAGCGGCGCGGGAGTCGTCAAATTGGCTGTGCCGAACTGCTTGTCGCAGGCTGTGCTTCCCTACTTGTTGGAAAGCACGCTTTTCCCTTTGTCGGAACAAAATGGCGAATTGCGTTTTGAGCGTAACGAGCTGTCGGACCTTACGCACAACGTCAAAACGGTGGCTTTCGGCATGGGGTGCGGTACGGGCGACGGCGTAAAACAAATTTTGAAATTTTTGCTGAGCGAGTACGACGGCACATTGATTTTGGACGCCGACGGTCTGAATTGTTTGGCGCAAACTTCCGTTGCCATGCTTAAAAATTGCAAGCCGCGCGTTGTTTTGACGCCGCACGTAAAGGAGTTTTCGCGTCTTTCGGGCGTTTCGGTGCAGGAGATACAGTCGCATAAAGCGGAGCTTGCCAAGCAATTTGCGCGGGAATACGGCGTAACGCTGCTGTTGAAAGGATCTGTCACCGTCGTCACGGACGGGGCAAAGACCTACTTGGTGCAACGCGGCTGTGCAGGAATGGCAACCGCGGGCAGCGGGGACGTGCTTAGCGGAGTGCTTGCCGCCATTGCCGCCTTTAACGGCGAACGTCTGACGGAAGCCGCAACCACCGCCGCATTTGTAAACGGCGTTGCGGGGGAGCTTGCCGAAAAAGAAGTAAATTCCGTTTCCATGGTCGCATTCGACACCGTTCGGCACATTCCCGAAGCCATAACGGAAATTTTGCGCAGCTAAACTTCTAACGCGCACAACCCAAAAGAACACTCTTACACACATTTTTCACCGAAAAGGGCAATCGGCACAACACCATTGTCCTTTTTTCAAAATCGAACGTGCAAACTTTCTGTTCCACAACATTTGCCCTCATTTGCAAAAGCAAATTGACGTTACCCATTTTGCTTGTTGTGGGCATTTTTTGACGAACAGTAAAGCGCGCCGATCCGTTGAAATTCTTGTTTGTCAAACATAATTTCGAAAATCCCTCAAAACCGCCCGAAAATTGCAAAAAAAAATGTAGAATTTGTCATATTTTAATTAAATAGGTACTTGACAACGGGGGGGGGTAGTATGATAAAATGAGTTACAACATAACATTTATGTAAATTAAGGACTATAAAATATGTTGTTTTGTGAACATTGCGGAAAACGACTTGAGGACGGCTCGTTGTTTTGCGAAAATTGCGGTAGCCCCGTCAGCTACAACAAGGTTGAAAGGGAAACCGTCGTCAACAACAGCGACGATGCGGAACATAGAGGGGAAAGTTCCGCCTTTTTGCTTTTTTCCAACTCCAAGTGGTACAAGGAGTGGAAAAAAATCGTGTCGAAGCTCGGAAACGAAAATGTTGGAATTGTGTTTACAAACTACGCTTCGACGCAACAGTTTTCCCGCTTCGAATCCGTTCTCAAAGACTATATCGAGCAAAAGTGCGCGGCGGGCTTGCACTACTTTGTACTCAACATTGCAAAACAAGCCGTGCGAACGGGAGTGGCTGCCGACTGCTCTTCCAACGTGGAGATACTGAAACAAGTTTACTCCGTTGCCAAGCCCAAATATCTGCTTGTGATAGGAGACGACAAAAGCGTAGACAGCATGCATTGGCCCAGCCCCTGCTATGTTCTTGACGAAAACGGAGTGTGCGTCGGCGACAGAGACAAAATTGTCGATTCCGACCTACCGTACGCAACGCTTTTGACTCAACCGCCGCAAAACGGACAACGTTGGTATAACTACGACTTTGACCAAGCCGTGCGCGTCGGGCGTGTGCCCGCCTCTGCTTCGGACGGATTTGCCGCCGCTTGCACCTACTTGTCGCACAACCTCAACAGTCGTCTCAACAAAAACGCGAGTTTTGCTCTTTCCGCGCAGGTGTGGGAGGTTGCGTCTCAATCGGTATATACGCCACCGAGCGGACAAGTGCTTACTTCTCCGCCCATTGTGTTGAAGGATTTCAGCACGCAAAGCATTCAAAATTACTGCTCGGGCGAGCAACCGGGCATACTTTACTTCAATCTGCACGGCAGCGACTCTACGCAGCTGTGGTACGGGCAAGAGAATTCTTACGCCGGTTGCATACAAACCTTCAGCGCGGATTGTCTGCCCCAAAGCGGCAGCTACACGTTGGCAAGCGAGGCTTGCTACGGAGCAAAGCCGAACGACCCGACAGGAATTCTGTGCAGGGCTTTGACAAACGGTTGCGTCAACTTTGTCGGTTCGCGCCAAATTGCTTACGGCGGAATTCGTCAGCTTTCCAACGCAGACATATTGACCAAGGAGTACCTGCGCTGCGTCACCGACGGAATAAGCGCGGGCGACGCGTTTGTTTCCTCTCTCAAAAAACTTATGCAGTCGGACGACATAAAAGATACCGAGCTGAAAACGATGTCGGAATTTGCTTTGTACGGCGACCCGAGCAACACGCTCGCAAACGGCAACGGCAGCAAAGCCGTCAAATCGGCAAAATTCGTTTCGTCGCTTCATGTGCCAATGCCCGATGTGCGAGGAGCGGTACAACTCAGATTGGCAAAAGTCAACGATCAGATTTTAAAGCTTGCAGACCGGTTCGCTCGTACCGTTTGGGGCGAGGACGCTCCCGAGCCCATTACCTACAGCTTGCAGAAAAACCAATTTGTTGCGCTCTATGCCCGAGAGGGACAGCTTGGCGCAGAGGTGTTGAGAGTATATTTTGACGAAAAAGGACAGGTGAGCAAATCGTGTGTGACCAAATGACCGAGGATCTTGCAAACACTCTCACGGGCGTGGTTGTGTTTCGCAAAGTAAATGTGGGTTCAAAAAGCGAAGGGTGTTTTCCCTTTCTGCAAACAGAGGACGGAGAGTTGGTGCGCCTTGCCAAAACGGGCGACGACTCCTTTGAACAGCTGTCTCTGTTGCCCTTTGACGGCAAACAGGTGACGGTTGTGGGAACAACAAATGAATTTGACGTGTTTTGCGTCCAAGAAATAAATGAAATACAAGGAGAATAACCATGAAATGCCCTCATTGTAACAATGATATAAGCGACAACGCCAAATTTTGTCGTTTCTGCGGCGAGCGCGTCGAAACCCCAAAGGCGGAAACAGAGCCCGAACAGCCGGATTCGAACAGGGTTTCTACAAAAAAATGTCCGTCTTGCGGAAAAGAGGTAGCTGTCGTTGCCAAGTTCTGTAGATTTTGCGGATATCAATTTCCGGAAGATACTGCTGCAACCGAGGTCTCCGGTAATGTTGAAAAGACCGACAACTATGTGACCTGGCGCATGTTGCCCGGACAGATCGCCGTCAAAATTGACGAAAAGGAAATGGACGGGTACGGAAAGTGCAGCGGTTTGTACCTTGCCCCCGGCACCAAAGCGCTGTTCTTTGTGGACGGGAAAAACGTTGCCGAGCTGGAGAGCGGTAGGTATCGCTTTAAGGATCTCAGCAAAGAAATCAAAGCGCGCAACAAGCGCAAAGGCTTTGCTAATTTTTGGCAAAATGTATGGAAATTTGTCAAGCGTATCTTCGTAAGACGCAAAGAGGAAGAAGATACTGTCGACGACAAACACTTTTACTCCGTTATGTTGGTGCGCGGCTCTACCTTCCCGATGGTGTTTACCGTACCGGGCGTTACGACCGCCGAAGTACGGAGCGATGTGGGCTTGCATGTTTTGTGCAACATCTCCGACGTCAACGCCTTTTTCGAAGGACTGCTTACCGACAAAAAATATGTTTCCTTGGAAGAATTTGCAGGACATTTGCTCCCCGTGGTGACGAAAGTTCTGAATTTGGAACTGTCCGCATATTCTCCGCAACAGGTGGAAAACAACCTCGAGCTTCAACAAAAATTACTCGGTTCTTTGAATCAGTACTTTGGTCAGATTTACTCGCACACCACCGTTGCGCAAATCATCGAACTAAGCGCCAATCGCAAGGAGCTTGAACACATACGCGAGCTTAGCGAAGAGCTTTACGTTGCGGATCAGGAATTGCAACAGGCTCAGCTGCGAAACGACTTCCTGAACAAAATGCAGAACCTCGATTACAGCAATGAGCTGCGTTCGGCGCGTTCGCGAGTGGATTATCAAGCGTTGATGGACAAAATCGACAACGACAGACTACTCAACGAGGATCAAAAAGAGCAATTTGTTTTGATGTTGGAATCTCAAAGACGTCTGCGCGAAGCCACCACCGAAACGGAATTTCAAAACGCGTTGGACGGACTGACCAGAAGCAGATTGTTGAGCGCGGAAGAAGTGGAAACCCTGCAAAGAGAAATTCGCCACCGCGCCGACATGGCAGAGCTTGGCGACGAACACGCGCTTGCGCTTGCCACCCTGCAAAATTCCGTAACGCTTGACCGCGAAAAACTGCAATGGGAAATAGAGATTGGCAACAAACGCCTTCAAAATGACATCGAACGCCAACGCATGGTAGACACCTATGCCGATGAGCGTCGCAGCAGAGAAATGGATTTTGACGACCGCGAAATGAACCGCTCGTTGGAAATGCTGCGTCAAATGAAGGAGATGAAGGAAAAGGAAGCCCAAGCGGAACATCAGCGCGAATTGGATCGTGCCGCTGCGGATTTGGAAAAATACAAGGTTACCGCCACCATGAGCTTTGAGCAAATAATGGCGTCCAACCCCAACATCACTCCCGAGGCAGCCGCAGCTTTGGCAAAGAAATTCGAGGCAGAGGCCGCAGCCGCGCAAAACGACAAAACATCGGAAATGGCGCGCATGCACCAAGAGGACCTCAAGCAAATTTTGCAACAACAAATGGCTCTTACGCAAAGCGTTATAGGCGCGCAACAGCAATCCAACGAACGCGCCCTTGCCGACAAACAGCGGGAAATAGACCGTATTCACGCCGAGGCGGAAAGCCACCAAGACAGAATGTTGTCCGGAATGGAAACGACCGTCAACGCCGTTGCGGGCGCAGCAAAACAAAGCCCCAAACCGCAATTTTGGTTCTGCCCCGAATGTGGAACGAAAAACAGCTTAGACACGGTTGTCTGCCAAAAATGCGGCAGTCGCTTGCAGTAAAACGAGGAGAACCTTATGAATTGCCCCAAATGCGGAAACGAACTTGCACCCGGAAGTAAATTTTGTATGCAATGCGGCGCAAAAGTGGAAACACAAGTCACTTGCCCCGCTTGCGGAACGCAACTCCCCGCCGGAGCGGCATTTTGCTTCTCCTGCGGACACTCGTTGAAAGGTGGCGGCGGAGGCGGCTCTGTGTTGAAAAACAATGCTATTGACGGCAACGTTACCATAGACGATTCCACGCACAACATCACCACTACCACCACAACCAACACCACCAACGTTGACAACTCCGTCAACTACAACGCGCAAAGTCAGGTGTTCAACCAAACCACCATCAACAACACGACGTTGGAAGCAAAATCCCACTGCCGTACTTGCGGCAAGGAATTGGCTCCCGCCGCAGAAAACAAATGCCTTGCTTGCGGAGAATTGTTTTGCGACGAACACTTTGTTTCGGACGCAAGGCTGTGCACGGGCTGTGTGGACACCGCCGTGACAGCAATGACAAACGGGGACTACTTAACCGCACGAAAAATCTTCCGCCGCTCTATCGAAGCGCAAACGGAAAATCCGTACATCTACTACTACGCGGCAATTTGTTTGCTCGACGGCAAAAAAGCCTATGTACAAAGAAAGTCAACCATGGACGAAGCGGTCAAGTTCCTCAGCACCGCCGTTCGCCTGAGTTCTCAACCGAGCTTTTGGTATTTGCTTGCCTACATAAAATACGACTTTTACGAAAGAAACTACTACGACACCAATCCGGACTACAAACAATGCTATCAAATGGCGGTTCGTTCGGGATTGACGGAAAACGACAAGAACGATTTGTTCACAATTCTGGGCGTGCCCAAACCTTCCTGTTTATAGCACAAGCGATGCTTTTTGAAATATGCAACCCATCAAACAAAAAAAAGGAGAAGATTGTATGAAAAAA
>CANRHN010000010.1 GCA_947630425.1 uncultured Clostridia bacterium
TTCGCTTTCTCCGCTACTACGGACGAAACGTCCGTCTCCGCGCGCGAAAATACCGAGTTAATATAGAAGTCGGCTTCTATATTTGTTTACTTTCACGTTTGAACATTTGTTTTATAGTCTATTTTTTCTATTTTTTTGATTTCTACAACAAAAAGGCTTTCCCACAAGTGGGGGTGGCATTGCGCGCAACAAAATACGGTTGCAAATATTGACATTTTTATAATTTTGTACTAAACTAATCACAAGACAAATTGTAGCGCAAATTTTTTTGACGTTTAGTTTGCGCGCGAAGAGTAAAACATATAGTTGTATCGAAGTTTTTTCGGCAAACGTAAACTATAGGGAGAGTACTATGAATTGGATTGCTTTATATGTTGTAGGCATGATAGTGATGTCGGTAATCGTCGGCTTGTTGCTGGGATTGCTGCGCGGTTCGCGTCGTGCGCTGTTGAGGCTGATACTCGTGGTGGTATCGTTTGCGCTGGCATTTGCGCTTTGCGGACCTGTCAGCAAGAGTTTGATGAACATCAAAATTCCAAGCCCGAAAGGGGGAGAAGCTACGTTGGGCGAATTCCTCGCAACAACGCTTTCCGAGGCGATGTCCGGCTTTGACCTAAGCTCCATTGGCGTTGCTTTGGCGCAAGGAATGATAAAAATTATGACTTTCATGCTGTTGTCGCAGCTACTGTTGTTCCTCACTTGGGCAATTGTGTTTCCCATTTGCAAAATTTTTGTCAAACCTCGCAAAAAGGACGGCAAGGTCAAAAGAAACCGCCCCATAGGACTTGTGTTCGGAGCGGTGCAGGGCTTGATCGTGGGCTTGGTGATGTGCGCGGTTATGTCGGGACTGTTTTTCCAAACGGGACGTGTTGCCGCCGCGGCAACGGATTTTATCGAAATGAGCCAAAGCGAAAGCCAACCCGACGAAGACACTTCGGATAGCCAAAATTCCCCCGCGGAAGTGCCCGAATTTTTGAAAGTGTTTGCAGAGTACCCCGAATCGGGAACGGGCAAGTTCTTCGACAAGGTAAGCGGCAAGTTCTTTGCCTCGCTGTCGCAGGTCAAGACGGAGGACGGAAAAAAGGTGACGTTGCCCGGCACGATAGACGCTATCGACGGCGTGGTGAAAATGGCTAAAGCAATGGTCAAGCTCGAAAACGTCAACTTTGCGGATATGTTCGTTCAGGGCGGCGATTTCCAAACAAACTTTGACGAGCTGCAAAAGATTTTGAAAGAGCTTGACAACGTCAACGGGGATTTGTCTAAGGAAGCGCGCGAAACGATAATGTCGGTGTTGAACGGATTGAACGAAAACATGGATCTGCCCGTGGATTTCAGCTCCATCGATTTGAGCGAGGTCAAGTTTGCGGAGGAAGCCGACATCATAAAGGATCTTCACGATTACAGCCAAAAAGATACAATCACCAACCAAGAAGCAGAGGACATTTTAGGAAAACTTGTGGATAGCAACATTGCTTTGCCCGTTTTGCAGAGCGCGGGCGTCAACGCGGAGGATTTGCCGTCGCAGCAAAAAGAAGTTATTTCCGACATTCTGGACGACATGGAAGCCGCAGGAGAAGCGGAGCAATCCAAGATAGACGCATTGCGCGACTTGTTCGGACTTTAATCCGACCAAACTTGCGGCGGTTGATTGCTGCTGCGTAACGCATACTCAATCAACGGTTAAGTTTACAACATTTAAGATACCGACTTCAAACGGAGAAGTCGGTATCTTTTTATACATTCGAGTTCTTGATGCGCGCAAGCTTGTTAAGGCGCATTTTTTGGGCAAAAAATGCTGCAAGTTTGGCAACGGGTATTGAATATCGTCGCCGAATATGCTACAATATTATTTCCGACAAGCACACAAACATAATTTTGTACAAGGAGCAATCATGACAATTTTAGATATAATCGAAAAGAAAAAGAACAAGCAGGAGCTTCTTCCCGAAGAAATTCGCTTTTTTGTAAACGGGTACACCGACGGAACAATACCCGACTACCAAATGTCCGCGTTGCTGATGGCGATACTGCTCAACGGCATGACGGACAGGGAAACCTTCGAAATGACTGACGCCATGCTTCACAGCGGCGACGTGGTGGACATGTCCGCTCTCGGCGGCACGGTCGTAGACAAGCACAGCACGGGCGGCATAGGGGACAGCACAACGTTGGCTCTTGCGCCCATTCTTGCCTGCTGCGGAGTTTTTGTCGCCAAAATGAGCGGCAGAGGCTTGGGCTTTACGGGCGGCACGATAGACAAATTGGAAAGTATTCCGGGTTTTGACACGGCTCTTGGCGAAGGGGAATTTTTTGACGTGGTAAAGCGCGTGGGCTGTGCGGTAATCGGTCAAACGGGCAACCTTGCTCCCGCGGACAAAAAAATCTACGCTTTGCGCGACGTGACGGGCACGGTCAACTCCATACCGCTCATTTGCGCAAGCATCATGAGCAAAAAGCTCGCCAGCGGTTCGGACACGATTTTGTTGGACGTCAAGTACGGCAGCGGAGCTTTTATGCCCGACCCCCAAAGCGCGCTGGAATTGGCGACCAAAATGGTGGCGATAGGCACTCTTGCGGGCAAGCGTATAGGCGCGCTGATAACGGATATGCAGCAGCCCTTGAGCGACCACGTGGGCAATGCGCTGGAAATTGTGGGCATTGTGGACGTGCTGAAAGGCAAAAAGAACCGTCTTTACTACGAAATTCGCGAAGTGGCGTTGAGGCTGCTGGCTTTGACGGGCAAGTACACGTTGGAAACAGCGGAAAAGGCTTTTCAAAATGCGATAGACAGCGGCAACGCGCTGAACAAATTTGCGGAAATGGTGGAGGCTCAACACGGCGATCCGAGCTATATTTTACATCCCGAAAAGTTCGAAATAGGCACGCGCGACGTTGTGACCGCAAGCTCGGACGGCTACGTCACGAAAATGGCGGCGGCGGACATCGGCAGAGCGGTGACGCATCTTGGCGGCGGACGTATGACAAAGAGCGACGCGATAGACTTTTCCGTGGGCGTCATCATGCACGTGGCAATCGGAAGCAAGGTAAGCAAGGGCGACGTTCTGTGCGAAGTTTTCCACCGCAACGGCAAGGGCTTGGACGAAGCGAAGAATTTGATCGCAAACGCCGTAACGATAGGCAATTCAAAGCCCGACGAACACAAAATTGCTTACGCATACGTAAGCAAAGACGGCGTGGAGATGTACTGATGGCACGCGCGAACATCTTGCTCAACTACTACAATTTTGACGGCGATTGGGCGCGTCCGCATTTGGAAAAGTTTCTGAAAAATCGACCCCATGTGCTGATTTTACCCCTTGCCTACCGCAAAACACAGGCTTGGGACGACCAAAGCTGGCAAAGCGTTTACGGCAAAAACGGCGAAAAGTACGAAAACATTTTGCGCCCCTTTCTTTCCTACGGCTACAGCGAAGAACAAGTGGAATGGCTCAACCCCTACAAAAGCGACGGGCTTGCTCAACTAAAGAGAGCGGAATTTCTGTTTTTTACGGGCGGCATGCCGGAAAAAGCCAAAAAGCGTCTTGACGACCTCAGTTTGACTGCCGTAGTCAAGCAATTTGACGGAATTGTCGCGGGCGCGTCTGCCGGAGCAATGCTGCAATTGGAAACGTACCACGTCACCCCCGACGAGGACTACTCCGACTACGGTTTGTGGCAGGGTTTGGGGCTTGTCGGCGGCATAGATTTGGAGGTTCACTACCTTGCAACCCCGCTGCAGGACAGTTGCGCTTTGCGCGCGCACCGCGAACACGGCTTGCCCGTCTACAAAATGTGGCACGAGGGCGGCTTGCTGATAGAAAAGGGCAAAATAACGCCCATGGGCAAGGTGGAATTATAAAAAAATTTTACTCAAAAAACAGGGCGGTCGCGCCCTCTTTTTTTGTGCGTTACATTGACAATTATGTGTGTTTTCAGTATAATATTAAATTGTGAAATTATGCGTGTTCGGGAGATTTTATGTCAAACAAATTTGACGATGTTTTGAAATTTTCCACGCCTGCCCGCTGGTGGGGCGAAAAGTGGCGAGAAGGCTTGTATCTCGGCAACGGCAAAATGGGGGCAAACGTTTACGGCGGCGCATCGGAGGAAAAAATACTTTTCAACGACGCTTCTCTTTTTTGGCGCGGACGTACAACGGTTGTGCCCGACGTTTCCGACAAAATAGCAGAGACCCGCACTCGCGTCGAGGACGGCGATTTTTTGGGCGCGCAGAAAGTCATTCCCACCGCGCTCAAGCAAAAAAACTTTCGTCCGCAAGCGGCGTACCCGTTGCCGCTGTGCGAGCTTGACATTTTGTTCCGTCAAAATGACGTCACGACGGATTTCAGTCGGACGTTGGACCTCGAAAAGGGAGAAGCCACCGTAAGCTACAACGTTGCCGACGTGCATTACAAGCGGTGCGCCTTTGTGTCCCGTGCGGACAACTTGTTTGTTTACCGCGTCACCAAGCAGGGCAACGGAACTATCGGCATGAGGCTCAAATTTCAGCTGATGCACAGGGTCAACTCTCACACCTACGAGGGGCTTTGCGACATGCCCGAAGGGGTGGGCACTCGCAACGACAGGCAATTTATGTGCTTTGCCGCGCTCAACGATGACAACGGCACGGATTTCGGAGCGGTGGCTCGCCTGCATGTGTTTGGCGGAACGGTGCGCGCCGAGGACGGGTATGTGGACGTGTTGCGCGCCCAATCGGTGCTTATACTCGTCAAAACATTTTGCGGAAGCTCTCGCGAAAAGGAGTGGAACAGGCTCAAAACCGAGCTGGAAGGCTACCGAGAGGGCTACGAAAAAATGCTCAAAGCGCACGTTGCGTTGCACTCCAAGCTGTACAACACAGCCGAGGTGCGCGTGGGCAAACAGGAAGATTGCAATGTAGAAGATTTGCTGCGCTTTTCGGACAACGGCGAAATGCCTCCGCAGTTGGTTCAGCGGCTGTACCGCTTTGCGCGCTATCTTACCGTTGCGGGACTTGACGGCGACGGATTGTTCGGGCAGTGCGGTTTGTGGAACGGCTGTTACAAGCCTTACCGTGCCTTTTTAGACATGAGCGGAGAGCTGCAAATGAGCTTGCTCGGTTGCCTGCAGGGAAACATGCACGGCAGCTTTGAACGCTCCTTTGAGTACTTTTGGAACAACATGGGCGATTACCGCAACAACGCGCAGCGCATTTTCGGTTGTAGGGGAATTGCCGTGCCCGTGGTTTCCGCTCCCAACACGGGACGTCTGGGAAGCACGGACGTTTTTGCCGTGCATTTTTCGGGGTGCGCCGCATGGATCGCCAATTTGTACTACAAGTATGCAAAAATGAGCGGCAACGTCAAATTTCTCAAAAATCGGCTTGTGCCCTTTATGAAAGAAGTTGCCGCATTTTACGAAGATATGCTCTCCTTAAACGGCGGCAAAGTGGAAATTAACCCATCGCCCTTGCCCATGCGCATTGCCGACAGCTACGGCGTTACGGACCGTCCCTTTGTTGCCAAAAACAGCGCGTTGGATCTGGCTCTTGCAAAGGATTTGCTCACAAACCTTGTGGAAGCGTGCAAGGAAAACAATGTGCGCGGAAAACTTGCCGTGTGGCAAAAGCTCATCGAAGCGTTTCCCGACATGCAGTGCGCAAGCGACGGCACTTTTCGCGAATTTGTCAATTCCCTCATTTCGGTGGACTACACGGGCGTGTCTTGCGGCACGCTGTACTCCGCGTACTTCGGCGAGAATGTCAACTTTCTGACTGACGAGGAAACAAAGAGGCACTACATACTCACCGCGGACAAAAAACGCAGCGAACCCGCTCAACAAAACAGCTACAACATGACGGTGCTTGCCGCGGTGTATGCTCGTCTGAATGAGGCGGAAAAAGCAAACGCTTGTCTGACAAACGCCGTTCGGGGCTGCGTTATGAACAACCTTGCCTTTGTAGACAAGGATTGGCGGGGAATGGGCGTGTGCGGCAGCGGCGTCTGGACCCCCGTACAGCTAAACGTAAACCTGACCTTCGCTCACGTTGTGCAGCAAATGTTGATGTACTCCTACAAGGACGTCGTAAGCATTTTTCCCGCACTGCCCACAAGCTGGGGTAGCGTAAGTTTTGACGGTTTTGTTACGGCAAACGGCGTGGAAGCAGCCGCGTCCTACGACGCGGAAAAACGCATTCTGCGCGTTACGCTGCAAAGCAAAAAGGAAGTGGACGTTCACCTTTACTTGCCGCAATTTGTCAAAAAGCTCGTCAAATCCACCCTTCCCGACAAGGCGGAAGGCAAAAATTTTTACGTCACCGTTCCGTCGGGAAAAACCGTGGAACTGCAATACAAAACAAAGTAGGTAGCTTATGAAATTGGAAAAACGCGCTCTTATATCGGAGGGCAAAACAAAACGTATGTGGGCAACCAACGACCCAAAACTCGCCATTGCGGAGTTTTACGACGACGCAATGATGTATCACGGCAAGCGCAAGCTGTACTTTGACGGCAAGGGCGCGCTTACCAACGATATAAACGTGATTTTGATGCAGGTGTTGGAGGAAAACAACATTCCCACGGCATTTGTAAGCAAGTACTCCGATAACAGCATGGTGGTAAAATTGGCGGAAATGTTGCCCATAGAGGTTGTGGTGCGCAACTATGCGGCAGGCACAATGCCCGACAGGTTGGGATTGGAGTACCACAAAAAGCTCAAATCTCCCGTTTTGGAATTTTGCTACAAAAACGACGACCTCGGCGACCCCGTCATAAACGAATACCACGCTTACGCAATGGAGCTGTGTACGCAGGAAGAAATGAGTTCCATGTGCTACAACGCCATGCGCATAAACAAGGTGCTGACCGACTTGATGAAGGAAGCGAATGTCATCGTTGCGGACTTCAAGGTGGAATTCGGTCGCGTCAACAACCGTTTGTTGGTGGCGGACGAAATTTCCCCCAATGTGGCGCGCTTTTGGGACAAAAACACCCTTCGCCGCATGGATAACGAAGGCAAAAATCCCGAGATGGAATATCAACGCTTGCTGACGCTACTCAGGCAAATTACCGCTTTTTAGGTCAAGGAGAAAAACAAATGAAATGTATGTACTGCGGCTGTGAGGATAGCAAGGTGATCGACTCCCGTTCCACCGACGACGGGAGAAGCATACGCCGTCGCCGCGAATGTATCAATTGCGGCAAGCGGTTTACCACCTTCGAAACCATCGAAACGGTGTCTTTTCTTGTTGTAAAGCGAGACGGCACAAGGCAAATTTACGACCGCTCCAAGGTAAAAAACGGCATTTTGCGCGCTTGCGAAAAGAGACCCATTTCCATGGCGCAGATTGACGAAGTGGTGGACAACATCGAAAAAACCTTGTACAACAGTTTGGACGAGGAAATCACCTCTCAAAAAATAGGAGATTTGGTGATGGAACAGCTCAAGGAGCTGGACGAAGTGGCTTACATACGTTTTGCCGCGGTGTACCGTCAGTTCAAGGACAGCGCAACATTCTTTGAGGAAATGAGCAAAATTTTCAACACTTCGGGTAAGGGCAAGAAAAAACGCTGATGAAAAACATCGAACAGGAATTGAAAATGTCCCTCACCGAGCGCGAGTACGCCCTGCTTTGCGAATTTGCGCAGAAAGAGCCGACGTTACAAACAAATTGGTACTTTGGCTACCGCGACATGCCGCAAGACATGATGGTGCGCGTCCGTCAAAAAGAGGAATTTTTGTTGTGCTGCAAGCGGCGTCTTGCCGACCGCGACGGAATTACCGTGTGCGACGAACGCGAGTACCCCCTTTCCTACGAACACGCCGGCTACATTTTGCAAAGAGGCGTGACCGCCGACGAAATGCGCAAATTGCTGAACGTACACGTTGACGGAACGCTGCTTCCGCTGGGAAAATTGGAAACGTACCGCACAAAATTTGCTCTCAACGAGTGGAATTTGGAGCTTGACAAAAATTTGTATCTCGGGCAAACGGATTTCGAGTTGGAGTGCGAACACAACGACGTAAGCGAGTTGAACAAGCTGAAAAATTACCTTTACTACAAATTCGGCGTGCCTTTTCGCCCGTCCAAGCCCAAATCGGAGCGTTTTTGGGAGGCGTTGAACAAATGAAGATTGCCAAAACTTACAAGTATCTCATTTTTGACTTTGACGGCACTCTCAACAACACTTCTCCGGGCATTTACGCCACGTTTACCGCGGTGTTGACGCACTTTGGCGTGGACGTGAGCAAGGTGGACCTTTCCCGTCACATAGGACCGCCCTTGAGCGACAGCTACACCCGCTTGGTGGGTAAAGAAAGGTGCGACGAAGCGATTGCCCTGCACAAAAAGGTCTACGACCAAACGGACGCATTGCACAACAGCTTTTTGTACGACGGCATACGCGAATTGCTGCAAGAGTTGTACGATTCCCGCAAATACGTGATGGCGATCGCGTCCAGCAAGTTCGAGCCGCACGCGGTGGAAAGCCTGCGTTATCACGGGTTGACAAACTACTTTTTCGCCGTGTACGGGCAAACGGACAAGCGCGGCTTCAAAAAGGACGTGCTGCGGCAGTTGGTGGAGGATTGCGGTTGGGACAAAGACAAGTGTCTGATGATAGGCGACACGTTGCACGACATCGAGGGCGCACGCGACTGCGGCATAGACGCCGTTGCCGTAACCTACGGGTTCGGAAAGAGGGACGAACTCCAAAATTCCCACCCCATTGCGCTTGTTTCCTCTCCAAAAGAACTTTCGGAGTTGTTGTTATAGTATGAAAAGAAAGGATTACAAAAGTTATTTCAAAAACGTTATCGTGCCTGTTTTTGTGTACGGCGCATTTACGGGGCTTGTCGTGGGCACGGTGGTATACTTTTTCAAGTGGGTCGCCGAATGGCTGACGGACAAATCCGCCGAAATTTACCGCTTTGCGCAGACGCATTGGTACATTGCGTTGGCTGTGGTGGCGGGCGCGGCGGTGCTTGCCCTTGTGCAGTACTTTTTGCAAAAGTGGTCTCCCGAAACAAGCGGCGGCGGCATACCGCGCGCCGAAGGCGTTTTGAGGGGGCTGCTTACCTTCCGTTGGCTCAGGACGGGCATTGCCGTCATTGTCAACAGCTGGATCAGCTTTTTTGCGGGACTTCCCTTGGGAAGCGAAGGTCCGAGCGTCCTTCTCGGCACGGCTATAGGCGGCGGCACGAGCAAACTGCCCCTTTCCCACAACAGTTGGGATCGCTACATAATGACGGGCGGCGCGTGCGCAGGTTTTGCCGTGGCGACGTCTGCGCCCGTTACGGGCATACTGTTTGCATTGGAAGAAGCGCACAAGCGTTTTACGCCCATGATATTTTTGATGGCGTTGAGTTCCGTTTTGTTTGGCGTTACGGCGTCCAATTTGTGGACGCTTGCGCTGGGAGAACATTCCGCCTCGCTGTTTGCCGTTACGCTTACAAACTTCCAAATCAAACAGGTGTGGATACCGCTGTTGCTGGGCTTGGTTGTGGGCGGACTTGCCATCGGCTACAATCACCTTGTGTTTTGGATCGGCAAACTTTACGACACCAAACTCAAAAAAATCCCCCAATTGGTACGTCTCATTCTTGTCTTTGTGCTGACAGCCGCTATCGGCTTGGTGGCTTTCGGCGAGTTTAACGGCACGGACGCGTTGTTCGGCGGCGGCGGACTCATCGTAAAGCTTGCGGGAAACAAATTTACTTGGAAAATTGTTTTCATTTTGTTGGTGATACGTTTCTTTATGATCGCCTTCTCCACGGGCAGCGGAGCAACGGGCGGCGTGTTCATTCCCATGTTGAGTATAGGCGCGCTTATAGGCGCGTTGATGGGCAACGCTTTTCTTGCAATGGGCATGGATGACGCGCTGTTTCCCACTGTCGTTATGCTTACGATGTCGGCGTTTATGGGGGCGACCACGCGCGCGCCGCTAACCGCGTTGGTGTTTATGGTGGAAAGTACTTGGTCGTTCAGCAACCTGTTTTACGTTGCCATAACGGTGTTTTTGAGCTACTTTATGTGCGAGATATTCAAAGTCGAACCGCTTTACGACGTGCTGTTGGAGCGCATGACGGAAAAACAAAACAAGGGCAAAGAACCCAAAATTTTGCGCCTTGTGTACACGGTGCAGGCGGGAGCTTTTGCCGTGGGCAAGGCGGTAAGAGACTTGCTGTGGCCCGCCAACACCAAGGTCAGCGAAATTGTGGTGGAAGAAATTGCCCGTATGGACGATGACGGCGAAAAAAAGCTCCACGTTGGGGACGCGTTGACGATCATCACTCAAACTTACGACGAAAAAGCAACGCGCAACGAATTGGAGGACCTTCTCGGCAAGCAGCCGAAGCCGCCTTGCGAGGACGATTTTGCGCCAGTCGACCCGTCGGCGTAAAAACGCGTTGAGGTTTGGCTTGCTTTTGACAAAAAACGAGCAAACCGCGTAAGCGGCGGAGCAGCCTTGGCGGTTTGTCGCGGCACAAAAGGGCGATGGTAAAAATTTATCACAAAAAATTCGTCAAATTGTTGCAAAATATTAGACAAATTGTTGCGCGCTGTGTATAATAGAACTATCCTAAAAAGGAGAGGAATGGTTATGGCACACAAAATCACTAACGAATGTATTGCATGCGGCGGTTGCCAAAGCGTTTGCCCCTGCGAAGCTATCAGCGAAGGCGACGGCAAATTTGAAATTTCGGCTGATCTCTGCGTAGATTGTGGTGCTTGCGCAGCACAATGTCCGGTTGGCGCTATCGAAGAGGCGTAACCACAAACACTTTTCGCCCGAGGCAAATTGCTTCGGGTTATTTTTTTGCTCTGAAACAAAGTTCGTCACAGAGGAATAGCTTCCCCTTCGAGAGGGGAAGCTATCTATGCAGTTATCGAATTTGTTGAGAAACAGACTGTTAAAAATAACTCGCAATTTTGTGCTTTACTAATCTACCGCGTTGATGTAAAATAACGTTATGGTAGAATTGAAACCGCAGGAAAAAACAGAAGATTTGCAGTGCGGCGGGTTACGCATCATTCAGTCAAGCGAAGAGTACCGTTTTACCACCGACGCGGTTTTGCTTGCCAATTTTTGCAGGGAAATGCGCGGCAAAATTTGCGTGGAATTCGGCGCGGGCAGCGGTGTGATAAGCATTTTGCTCGCTCACAAAAAGCACCCGAAAAAAATCGTCGCGGTGGAAATTCAGCCGCAGCTTGCGGACATGATGCGGCGCAGTGTGGAGCTTAACGGTCTGCAAGACAAAATAGAAGTGCATAACGCCGACCTCAAGGAAAGCGCAAAGTTTGTGCGTGACGCCGACGTTGTGGTGTGCAATCCCCCTTACCGACGCGTCGGCAGCGGCGAACGGCAGCTAAAACGGAACATCGCTCTTTGTCGTCACGAAATTGCCGCAACGCTTGCCGATGTTGTTCAGAGCGCGGCGGAGGTGCTTAACAACAAAGGCAGTTTGTACCTTATACACCAATCGGACAGGCTGGGGGAAATCATCGCCGAGTGTACGCGCCGTAACCTTGCCGTCAAGGAAATTTTGCCCGTGTGCCCCGCGCCGGACAAACAGCCCAATCTGGTGTTGATACGCGCCGTGAAGGGCGGCGAAATCGATTGCAAGCTGCGTTCTCCGTTGTACATCACGGACGGCGAGGGCAACTACACCGAGCAAACGCGCATCTGGTACGGCTTGTAAAACTCGGGCTTCAGCTTGATTTTTGCGGAAAATTTTGGAAAAACAGGTACAAATATGGTTTACTTTGTTGCAACTCCCATAGGAAATCTCGGCGAAATCACCTACCGCGCGGTAGAAACGTTAAAGAACGTCTCCGCAATTTTTTGCGAGGACACGCGCCACAGCAGAATTTTGTTGGAACGTTACGGAATTGTCAAGCCCACCTACAGCTACCACAAGTTCAACGAAACAAAGCAGCTGGGATTGGTGCTTGGCTTTTGTGAGCGCGGCGAGGACGTGGCTGTGATAAGCGACGCCGGCATGCCCGCAATCAACGACCCCGGAAATGTGCTTGTCAACGCCTTGAAGGAGAAGGGTCACCCCTACACCGTCGTAAGCGGACCGAGCGCGTTTGTCAACGCGTTTGTGTTGAGCGGCTATCAGCCACCGTTTGCTTTTTACGGGTTTTTGCCCGAAAAGCTTTCCGACAGGGACAAGCTGTTGGACGCAAGCGTGGAAGTGGCGATTTTTTACGTTTCCGTACACGACCTTGCGGAAAACATGAGCTACCTTGCCAAGCGTTTGGGCAACAGAGAGTGTTGTCTGGTAAAGGAGCTTACCAAAACGCACGAAACGGTTCGCTTTTGTCACCTTGCCGACAGCATAGAGGAGGACAAGGGAGAGTTTGTGTTGGTGGTAAACCGCGGCAAGGCAGTCAATCCTTTGTGCGAGCTGTCCGTTGCCGATCACATCAACTACTACCTCAAGGACGGCATGAGCAAGTCGGAAGCGGTCAAAGCCGTTGCGAAAGACCGCAACGTTCCCAAAAACGAAATCTACAAACAAACGATTTGAAACATTTTTGCCTTTTTTGCCCGCGGCAAAATGGGTAAGACAAAATTTTTTTGAAAAAAAATGTGCGACAATGCAATAAAACGCATTGCTCGCACGTTGTTATTACAGAACAAGGAAAAAACGATGGAATCACGAACATTTGCTAAACCTCGCCGCCTCAACGTGGAAAGCGCAATTTACGGTATAGCAACGGGTGAGGAAAATGCACTACAAGCTCTTTACGAGCAAACAAGCGCGGCAATCTACGCATACGCGCTTACGGTAACAAAAAATGTCTACGACGCGCAAGATGTGACGCACGACACATTCGTCAAGGTGTACGAGGCTGCGCCCAACTATACTCCGCAGGGCAAACCGATGTCTTGGATACTGCGCATAACGCGAAATCTTTGCTACGACAAGTTCCGTAAACAATCGCGCGAAACGGAACTTACCGATGAGCAGTTGGCTCTGCAGCTTTCGGAAAACGACGTGAATGTGACGGACAGAATGGTGCTAAAGGGCTGCTTGCTTAAGTTGGACGACGAAGAACGATCGGTGGTGGTGATGCACGCCGTCGGCGGATTGAAGCACCGAGAAATAGCCGCCGAACTGAACTTGCCACTGAACACGGTGCTTTCAAAGTACAATCGTGCTTTGAACAAACTCAAAGAAATTTTGAAAGGAGAAACGTCATGAAAAAGAAAAAGATAGAACAACAAGTTGCTCAAAGTTTTTCAAACGCTCAACCCGACATCTACAACAGCGTTGCGGCAGATTGCCCCACAAGGGCGGCAGCCGTTGCAAAACCCAAAAATACGACATGGGGTTGGAAAATTGCCACTTGCGCGCTTTCCCTGTTGCTTGTTGTGGCAGTAGTTTTCGGCGGAGTGATGTTGGGTCGTAACTCAAATGTGCCAAATGAAGCCGTTGCGGCAAGCGTCACGTTGGACGTCAATCCCAGCGTTTCCATACAAATCAACAGCAACCGCCGCGTTGTCAACGTGGAAGCTCTCAACAAGGACGGCGTGATAATCGTCGGTGGCAAGGACTTCAAAGGAGTGCAACTGGAATTGGCTGTGGACGCCATCATAGGTTCGATGTTTCGCCACAACTACATTCGCGCCGACGCCAACTCCGTGTTGGTAAGCGTAGACTCCAAGCAAAGCGAGTACAACGACCTGGTAAAGCTCATTTCCGACGAAATAACGGTGGAACTTAAGGGACAGGAAATTTCCGTAAACGTCGTTGCGCAATGGATCCGTTCCTCCGACGCCGCAAGCGCGTTGGCTGCGCAGTACGGAATTTCCCTCGGCAAAGCGCAACTCATCACAAAAATACTCGACAACGCCCCCGAGGGTAGCACCTACACGGCGGAAAATCTTGTCCCGCTGACGGTCAACGAGTTGATGTTGCTCATGCAAAACCTCGACATTCCCTCCGACGTGCTTTCTCAAAGCGGTTCTGCAAACGACCCCTTTGTGGGAAGCGACGTTGCAAAAGCCTCGGCTTTGGAACGCGCGGGACTTACCGAGCAGGCTGTTACCAGACTTACCTGCAAAATAGACAACGACGACGGCTTGATGGTGTACGAAGTGGAATTTGTCTGCGACGGTTGGGAGTACGAAATCAACGTCAACGCACGCACGGGCGAAGTTGTCAAGTTTGAAAAAGAGTTGGCTCATCACACCGCCCCCGTGGGAGAAAGACCCACCAGAGAACGGGTTTTGGCTGTCGCGTTGGAAAAGGCGGGCTTGCCCGAGGGCACGGATGTGACGTCGTCGCAAGTTGCTTTCGACGACAAAGACAAGGAGTGCGAAGTCAAGTTTTCGTACAACGGCACGCTTTACGAAATGGAAATCGGTTACGACTTGGAGCTGATCTCCTATCAGGAAAAGACCGTTCCCGTTTTGCCGGAGCTTCCGTCGGAAAATCAGTGGCTGAATCCTTCGGTAGACAACGAGCTTGTCCGCGCTCTGCTTGAGTTCCTCAACAAAAAGTACGGCATAGACATAACTTTGGAAAACACCCACGGTTGGGAAATCGAAAAGGAAACGGAACACGGCAGAACAACCTACGATATAGAATTCAACTGGGAAGACACTTCCACTCACATCACTTACGAATTTGAGTGTGAAATGGACTCCAACATGAACGTGCTTAGTTACGAACGCGAACGCGTGGATTCCTTTTACGACACAGGAGTGTGATTGTGACATCAAAAGGGCGGAACTTCGGTTCCGCTCTTTTTTTTGCGATTGGGCGAAGCAAAACTTGCAATCGTAAAAATCGATGTGGTATAATATATATGGCGTGCAAAGGGGGCTTTGTGCGCCGTCACGGAAGAATCCTTGGGGACTGTGTTTTTCCGAATAAAAAAAGGAGAAATACGTTTTTATGGATTTTGCAAAAATTTTGTCGCAGGCGTGTAATCTTTTCGCCGACAGCGGCAATGTCTATCTCGTTGTTTACGCAATTGCAACTTGCGTGCTTACTCAAGTGTTCAAAAAATTCATTGTCAACAAGGCAAAGGTGGACGTGTTGCACAAGTTCGATTGGGCGCCCGTGTTACCCTTTGTTTTCGGTGCGATGTTCGCCTTTGTGGACGTGTACGTTGTGCGCGGAGTGCGCGGCTTCAACATGACGGTGGTGTTTCAACTGTTGTTCAACACGCTGTCGGTGGCGGCTCTTGCTTCGACGGGCTACCGAATTGTCAAGTCGGCAAGCGGTCAAAGCCTTGCCGCGTTGTTGAAAAATGACCTTTTCGGCGTGTTTTACACCCAGCTGCTGTACTTTGGCAACGTGCGCCAACAAATCGAGAACAAAAAGCTTACCATGCAGGATTTTGTTGCGCAAGTCAAGCTGCTTGCGTCAAGCGCGGAGCAAATTTACGGCGAGGACTTGAGCATAGATCAAAAGCGTTGCAAGCTTGCCAAGCTACTCAACGGCATAGTGGACGAGTCAAGTATCGAAAGTTGCATAAACGTGCTTAACGAAGCGCTTCAACGATTGATAGACAAAGCCAAGTGACAAAAAGGGCTGCTCCTTTTAGGGAGCAGCCAATTTTTATAGATATGCTTTCAGCGATTCGAATCTGCCCTCTTCGTAGCGCAGTATTTGCTTTTGCAGCAGTGCCACTTCGGGGTTGATGTCATCGTTTTCGCGCACAAGGCGGTAAAGGTCTATTATGCCGTTCAAAGTGCCTTGCAACATAATTTTGGCAACATGGGTTATGCTTTTGTCCGACATCATCTTTGCCTTTATGCCCATGTTTGCCATCATAATTGCAAATTTGGGCGCGGGCGTGGGGTCAAAATTGAGATTTTCGCACATTTCGTCCAATTGCTCGACGTAGTGATCGTATTGTTCCACCTGCTTGTGCAACGCCTTTGTAACTTCCTGTTTTTCCACGTAGGGAAGCAGCGTTTTGATGCTGCTTTGCGCCATGGTCACGTTTTTGTACAAATCGCTCATGGCTTGGCGGGTCTTTTCCACGTCGCAGTTGTTTTCCGTGACGGGCGTTGTTGCGGCGTTTTGCTCGGGAGCTTTCTTGTTGGCGTCAGTCGTCGTCATCTTCAAAAGCCTCCTCCCAACTTAAGTGTGCGTCCTCAATTTGCAACCAATCGGGGTTGAAATCATCGAACAGACGGTTGCGACATGTTTCGTAGTTTGCGTAGTATTCGTGATTGTTCTGTTTGCTTTTAGCCATAGCTACCTCCTGTATTTGGAGATAGTGTGAGCAAATTTTTGTCAAATATGCCCCGACAACAAAAATGCCAAAACAAAAAACTGTTTTATAAAAAATGTCAGATGTGAAAGTAAACAAATACAGAAGCCGACTTCTATGATAACTCGGCATTTTCGCGCTTAAGTGGGGGACATAATCAAATTTCGTCCCTATCGTCTGCTTACGCAGCCACTTTCCCTCTCGAAGGGGGAAGCTATGCCTCTGTGACAAACTTAGTTTCAAAACAAGCTGTTTCAATTAAAGTTCCGACCCACTGTCCGTTTTGGAAATGAATTCGCATATTGCCGCCTCGTAACGGGCGTTGTCCTGCATGTAGCTAAGACCGTGTCCCGCTTTGGGAAAGGTGTGCAGTTCAGCGTAACAAGCGCAGTTTTCGTAGATTTTTTTGCTCATTTCGCAGGGCACGATCTCGTCGTCCTCTCCGTGAATCAGCAGTATGGGCAGCTTTGAGTGTTTTACGGCGTCCAAAGCGGTTGCCTCGTCCAAACGGAAATGTCCCCACATTTTCGCACTCAATTTGATAAAGGGCATCATAACTTTTGGGTTCAGCCCCATTTTTTGGCAGCTGTCGGCAATTATCGCTTCCGGCGTGGCAAAAGGACAGTCGGCAATTATGCCCATAACGTTTTTCGGCAGCTCCAACTCGCTTGCCATAAGCACCGTTGCGCCGCCCATAGACACGCCCACAAGCCAAATTTTCGTTTCCGCGCCGAACCTTTGCAGGGCGTAGTTTACCCAACTTACAACGTCCTGTCGCTCGCGTATGCCGAACGTGATGGTGTGACCTTGGCTTTGTCCGTGTGCCCGCAAGTCCAACAGCAGCGTGTTGAAGCCGAGCTTTCGCGCAAGCTTGTTGCCGCCGCAAAAGTCGCGCACGCTTGTTCCGCGGTAGCCGGGCACCTGAATTTGCAACGGCGCGCCGTCCGCCACATGATAGTACCTTGCCGACAGTCTCAACCCGTCAAAGGACGTTGTAAAAACCCTTTCGTACGGCACGGCTTCCATTTCGGCAATCAGCGCAAACATTTTGTCTTGGTTGCGCTCGAAGTGCTTTCCTTCGGGCAGGCGGTAGTGGTCTTCCTTTTTGTGATGACGTTGAAAAAATGGCTTGATGTAGCACACAAGCGTCACTGCCAAAAAGCACAGAAACGCAAACGCGATTATTCCAATAACGATGTACAGCCAAATCATAATTTCAATTTAGCGCATTTCGGGGCTTTTGTCAAGAACCGCACGGCAAACGGCGGGCAAAGTTAGCTGTACAATGTTGTTTTCTTCGATGTGCTTGGCGGCAGGTCTGCCGCAGTGTCCGTTGCAATGGTAATTTTCATTTTCCGATTTGCCTTTATGTATTTGTTGTTGACAACTGTGCCGCGTAGTGCTATACTGACGACAATGACATTTGTCATACACGCCAGAATTTTAGCACAAACAAACGGAGAAAGGCAACCGATGGCAAACGAAAATTACAAAGACGGCAACAGTGTAAACAGTGAAAGGCTTGTTGGATTGCGTCGTCACAGCGAGGAAGTAAACAAGCTGGTGGTGGAGAGCTTGCAAGGCGCGTTGCTGCAGCTTATTGTAAAAAAGGATTACGATTCCATCACCGTAACGGAGCTTTGTCGCAAGGCGGGCGTTTCGCGCATGGCTTTTTACGGCAATTTTCAAAGCAAGGACGACATATTCCGTCGTATAGTTACCGACCTGCACAAGGAGATGATGTCGCGTATAGGCAGTCCGTTCCGCCAAAAATTTTCCGTAAAGTGGTACGAAGATATGTTTCGGTTTGTCTCCGAAAAATCCAACGTGTTAGAGCCTATCTTTGCTGCAGGCTACAGCGACAAGTACTTGCAGCTTGTAAACGGGTTGGTGCGACGCTTAAAAACCGACTCGCCTGCCGACATATATTTGCGCTTGCTGTGGACCGGAGGCATAATCAACGCGGCGGTATATTGGCTTACCAACGGCAAAAAGGAAACTCCCGAGCAAATGGCAAGCTACTGCGACAAATGCTTTGTCAATTTCGACGCCCTCAACACCTTGATTTGCCATTAAAGCCGCTCGCATATTCCCCGAAAAAATGCTTTATTTTTGCCACACAAAGCCTTCTCTTGAGGACGCAAGAGAAGGTGGCTATAACGGGGACCCCAACGAGTTGAGTATAACGAAACTTGTTGGGGAGAGGAACAGCTGACCGATAGCGGAACCGACCGAGCATTGTGCGAGGTTGGTGCTATCGAGGGAAAGCTGTGACGAGGTGGATGAGTTTCGACACAAAGTAAATATTTCGTCCCTTTTCCCCTTCGGGGACAACAAGGACCGCTCGCCGCGGTAAGTCAGAAGCGGCGAGCGCGTGGCTGCTACCAACACCACACTGTGGTGATTGGTTTTACGCGCCACGCCCACACTCTCGGGGAAGCTATAATTTCCTGATAGCAAGCTAACGGCTGTTCTAAAAGCCTTGCAGATTATTTTTCGGGAAACACACTCGCGGCTGTGGTGAATAAGGTTTGGGCGTTTTTCTTCGTAGTAGTGTATTGCAGATTGTTTTGCGTGCGAACACCCTCGCTCCCTGTTGAACAAGGTCGGTGAGGGGTGTTTTTTTATAGAAGTGCGCATTCAAAAAATCCCGTCAAACATTCAGTTTGTCGGGATCATTTTTTTATGTTGAGTATGTCGTCGGCGGAGCAATCGAGAAAACTGCACAGTTTGGAAAGCACCGCAAGCGTAGGCTGTATACGTCCTGAAACGTACTGCGACACGGTGGGCTTCGACACTCCTATGGCTTTGGCAATTTCCGTTTTGGTTTTGCCCGAAGTTTCTATTTCTCTTTTGAGGTTTTCGCTTATTTGTTCGTCTAACGGTTTCATAAGGATAATATTAGGCAATACCTAAATTTTATGCTTGACAATTAGGTGTTACCTAATTATAATACAATATTGTTAGGCAACACCTAACAAGTCAAACATAGGAGAAAGGAAAATGAAAGAGACAAAGAAAATTTTACCGTTGGTAAAGACAGTGTGCGTCGCTGTGCTGATAGCGGTGGCGGTACTCGCTTTGGGGCTTGCCGCATGCAGTCCTGACGAGCCTACGCACAAACACTCGCTTGTTGCAGTGGAAAGAAAGGACGCAACTTGCACACAAAAGGGAAACGAGGCGTATTGGAAGTGCGAAGAGTGCGGCAAGCTGTTTTCCGACAAGGCGGGCAAAACGGAAATTGACGCCATACCGGAAATACTCTCGCTCGGACACCACACGGAATGGACCGCCGTTGACAATCAAACGCATATAAAAAAGTGTGTTCGTTGCGATTATACGGAAGGCGTTGCCGAACCGCACAATTTTGAGGGTGGCGAGTGCGCGGATTGCGGTGCAAAAAAAGTCGTCAAGCCCTACACGCTGTCCGAGGACGGCAGCACGCTCACTTTCGGTAGCTATCCGCAGAGCCAAGTGGAAGATACCGCATTGCAGTCCATGCTCAACGCGGAAATTCAAAACAAAACGCCCACAGCCGACGAATTTAACGGTTGGACGGACTACGAGTACTTGGATAACAAAATTGCAAAAAGTTATATGTGGTATATAGATGTTGAATATCAAGACGCCTTGTACCGCGGAGTATATCTGTCGCAATATCGTCCTTACAGCAGCACAACAAATTGTTCGCCGAGTAACACCTATCAATTAAACAACGGTTACGAAACGGGAACGGTATATTGGTTTGAGTATGAACCCATCACTTGGCGTATTTTAACGCAGCAAGACGGTAAAGTTTTTCTCATGGCGGATTTGATACTTGACAGTCAAAATTTCTACATCAATGCGTATGAACGCACGGGTGAAAGCACGATCTATGCAAACAATTACAAGGAAAGCGACATACGCTTTTGGTTAAATCACAATTTTTACGATACGGCGTTCGACGAACTGTGCAAGGAATACGTTGTTGTAACAGAGGTAGACAACAGCGTCGAAACCACGCCAAGAGAAGATACGACTTATATTTGCGAAAACACCATTGATAACGTTTTTCTGCTCAGCTATGCGGACGTAAACAATGAAGATTACAACAAGGGCGATTTGGCATTGTTGTCTACCGCTTATGCCGATTGTCAAGGGGTATGGCTCAACTTCTATGATTGCGGAAAATGGTGGCTGCGTTCTCCGGCGGCTGACGGTTCGCTTCCCGCTTCTTATAGCGCTTGTATGGTAAACGCAATGGGCGCCGATAGTGTGGAAGCCGTCACATCGACCGCGGTGGGCGTTGTGCCCGCATTGTGGCTTACGTTGTAGTTTTGCGGCAAACGTTTCAAAGCGACAGAGTTCTTTCTTGCGCGCTTGAAAAAATAAAAATTTTACATGATTTTGTTGCAAAAAGGCTATAGTTGTGTTACACTACAAATATAACAAAACGCTGAAATTTACTGCGCGCAACGTCTTAAGTTACGGGCGACGCGCAAAAAGCGTTGTTACAAATTTAACAAAGGAGAAACGCAATGAGCAATGAGCAAAAAGGTTCTTCCAAAAAGAAGGTCGTAATCATAGCGGTCGTTGCGGGTATAATCGTCCTCGTCGCGCTTGTTTTGATTTTGGTACTGTTGCCCAAAAGCGATTCCGAGTCTGCGCACAAACATTCGCTTGTTGCGGTGGAAAAACAGGACGCCACCTGTACCGAAAAGGGAAACGAGGCATATTGGAAGTGCGAAGAGTGCGGCAAGCTGTTTTCCGACAAAGATGGCAAAACGGAAATTGACGCCATTCCGGAAATTGCCCCGAAAGGACACGATGTTCCCGTCATGACGGAAACAAAACCCGCAGACTGCACCAACAAGGGACAAAAAAGCGGCAAGTGCGAACGTTGTCAACAAACGGTAACCGAAGATATTCCCGCGCTCGGACACCAAACGGGGGAGTGGCAGTTTGACGACTTGTTCCATTGGAAGGAGTGTTCTCGCTGCGGGCGATCGGTGGAAATGGGCAATCACGCTTTTACAAACGGCAAATGCGGCACTTGCAACTTCGATCAAAACGCGGAAATAGCCGCCGAACTGACCTTTGAACTTCTCGACGACGGAAATTGGGCTGTGAGCGGTGCAACCAATTTGAGCGTTGCCACCTATGCGGAGATCCCCGCCACGCACAACGGCGCGGACGTTACGACAGTGAGCGAAAAGGCGTTTTACGGTTGCAAACAACTACGAAAGGTTACTTTTTGGGGGAGCATACTGTTTGACAAGGCGTGTTTTTCGCACTGTCACAGTTTGAAAGAAGTGCGCTTTGAAGAGGGCGTGCAATCGATATTGACCGTAGACCATGGTTATTGGGACTACCCCGACTACCCCTTTTACAATTCCGAAAAAATCGAGACCGTCTACCTTGGTTCGACGGTAAACAGTTTGAGAACGGAGCTTTTCGGGGGATACGAATTGACTTCCACATACGGCTCAAATCCCGTTTTTGAGGAAATGCACCCGACCTTTTCCTTCGAGCGGTACGAAGTGTCAGCCGACAACGCCAAGTACGGCACTGACGAACAGGGCATTTTGTACAACAAACAGACAAAAGTTTTGATATTTGTCCCCTACAAGCTTGCGGGAGAGGTGACGGTGCTTGACGACACAGTGGAAATTCGCGACGGCGCGTTTGGTTGCGTAAGCGGCGTTACCGCCGTAAAATTGCCGAACGGCTTAAAAAAGATTGGGGACGGCGCATTTAACTCCACAGGTATTTCGGAGTTGACGATACCGGACAGCGTGACGGAAATAGGCAGACACAACGGCATTGTCGCGTTTGCGTACAACTGTAAGTCTCTGCAAAAACTGCATTTGGGCGCGGGGTTGCAGTCGAGGTATGTTGTTGGGATCGGACGTTACCTGCCCGATACCGTAACAGACGTGAGCGTAAGCGTTTCCAATCCTTACATAAAATCGGACGGCAATTGCATTGTGTCCGCCGACGGCAGATTTTTGTATTTGTCCGACGGGTCGGGACGCATACCGAGCGGCGTGACGGGGTTGGAGAATTACGCCTTTACCCCGTTCGGAAAAACGCTTACAACGGTGACGATACCCTCTACCGTCAATATTATCTACGCGTACACATTTTACGGCTGCACGGCGTTGACGCGCATTGTCTTTCAAGACAAAAACGGTTGGCAAGTACAAATGACAGACGAAGAATACCGCGTTGTCTACGTTCCCGTTGATGTGGACGACTCAAGCGACAACGTTGTGTTGTTGACGGAGACCTACCTCTCCAAGGATTGGCGCAAACAGTCGTCCTAAGGTTTGACATTTATGTTTTTTTGACCCCATATCGTGTTTTTTGCGGTATGGGGTGTTTTTTTTGCCAAAGCAGTGGCGTAAGCGGGGAAGAAAATCCCGTAAAAAATTGTCTTTGGCTCAACAACGGGCAAATTTTACGAGAAAAGCGCACTTTTTCGTTTGACTTTTCCGGCATTTTATTGTAATATATATCTCAGCCGCATAAAAAGGGTTATTTTGTCAAGCGTATTTGGGCGCAAAAGTCCCGTCAAAAGGGCACGCGCCGCAGATACCACCCTATTAGCGAGTCTTGTCAGGAGGTAAAAGAGTATATGTACGCAATCGTAAAAACCGGCGGAAAGCAGTACAAGGTGACGGAAGGTCTTGTTTTCGAAACGGAGCTTCTGAACGCCGAGCAGGGTTCGACGGTGGAGCTTGAGGTTGTGCTTGCGGCGGACGGCGACAAGGTTGTCACGGGCGCGGAAGCAGCCAACGCAAAGGTCACGGCTACGGTGGTGGAACACGGCAAGGGCAGAAAGATCAACATCTTCACCTACAAAGCCAAAAAGAACGTTCGTCATCGTCAAGGTCACAGACAGCCTTACACCAAGCTCAAGGTAGAAAAGATAACTATCGGCTGATGACGGAAATCAAACTGACACGCAAAAACAATTCCATAGTTGAGGTTTCGGCAAGCGGTCACACGGGCTACGGCGTAAGCGGCGAGGACATCGTGTGCGCGGGCGTTTCCACTTTGATACAGTCGGCGTTGCTCGGCTTGTTGCAGGTGGCAAAAATCAACGTCGCTTACCGCGTCAACGAGGAAGAAGGTTCATTGAGGTTTGCTCTGCCCGAACGTCTCACAGCGGAAGAGCGGCATGACGCCGACGTGATTCTCAACACAATGCTGTGCGGCTTGCAGGATTTCTACACAGAGTATTCCGACTTTATCAATTTGGAGGTAATTTGAAATGATGTTCATAAAGTTGCAGTTGTTCGCCCACAAAAAAGGTATGGGCAGCACCAAAAACGGACGTGACAGCGAAAGCAAACGCCTTGGCGCAAAGCGTGCCGACGGTCAGTTTGCCAACGCCGGAAACATTCTTGTTCGTCAACGTGGAACGCACTTCCACCCCGGCAACAACGTGGGTATCGGCAAGGACGACACCTTGTTTGCACTCATTGACGGCGTGGTCAAGTTCGAGCAGACCAAAACAAGAAGACAGGTTTCCGTCTACCCCGTTGCAGAGTAACAACAACACCGATCCAAACGAGATTGCGCTTTGCAATCTCGTTTTTCGTAGGAGCAAAAGATGAAACTTCCCTTTGCGTTCAGTTACGGCGCAGAATTTTTCAACGTGCGCGACACTCTCGAGTGCGGGCAAATTTTCCGCTACAAGCGTCTCGACGGCGACAGGTACGGCGTGTACTCTCAAAACAAGTACGCCGAGCTTTTTACGGCTGGGGACAAGGTGAACGTGTTTACCGAGGACAAAGAGTACTTTTGGCGTTTTTTCGACCTTGACGTCGACTACGGAGCAAAGGTCGCGCGCATTTCCGCGTTGTCGCCAGTAATGAAAGAGGCGGCGGAATTCGGCAAGGGCATACGCATACTCAATCAGGATCTGACGGAAATGATGTTTAGCTTTATCATTTCCGCAAACAACAACATCAAGCGAATACAGCTTATAATCGAGCGAATTTGCAACGAATTGGGAGAAAACACCCCTTTCGGAAAGGCGTTTCCCTCCGTTCGGGCAATTGCGGAAAGCCCCGTAGAGCTGTTTGCGCGGCTGGGCGCAGGCTACCGCGACAAATACTTGGTGGCAACGGCAAACAAACTTTTGACTTACGATCTTGCGCGTCTCGAGGGGTTGGACAGCGCAGCCGCCCGCAAGGAATTGCTTACATTTATGGGCGTGGGACCCAAAGTGGCTGACTGCATTTTGCTTTTCGGATTGAGGCGCGGCGACGTGTTTCCCGTGGATACCTGGCTCAAAAAAGTTTACCACGCCTACTTCGAGCAGGGGCACAAGGACAGCGAAATATCGACCTTTTTCTGCAATTTGTTCGGAGCGGACGCGGGACTTTGCCAACAATATTTGTTTTATTTTGAGCGAAAGTATAGACAAAAGACGGCAAATACTGTACAATAAAAGGAAGTAACGACGGAGGTAAAACAATGCTTCGAGACAGAAATATCGCATTCTTCATTGACGTAGACAATGTTGGCTTAAAAAGCGAAAACTACGCCAACGTGATTGAACAACTCAACGCCATGGGAACAATTCTCAGCGGCAAAATTTACGGCGCGGGCGAACGCAAGCACAAGGAAATTTTTGCCGACGCGGAATTGCACGGCTACCAAATCGAGCGCGCCATGCGCGTCAAACGCCGCGGCAGAAAGGAGTTCGATCCGCGTATTTTCGTGGACGTGGTGGAAGCCGTGTCCCGCACAAACGCCATCGACGCCGTTTGCATAATTGCGCAACCCACCGATTTGGTCTACCTGTACAGCTTTTTGCGCGCACGGGGTATAAAAATTGTCGCTCTTGACAACGCCGACGACGCGAGCTGCGCTTTCATTGACGAAGTGATAGACCTCGGCATTGTGTTTGAACTTAAGCTTCCGCAACAGCCCAAAACGCAGCCTGCGGCAAAGCCCGCGGCGGCGGTGGAAGCGTCGCCCGCTCAACCCGAGCAGTCGCAAGCGCAGGGGTTGGACCGCACGGACGAGCTGTTGAGAGAGATAGAGCGTTTGCGTAACGAAGTCCCCGTCGAGCCGACTCGCCAAGAACATTCTTTTGAGGAGTCCGTAAACACCGAGCAGCAGACGGCGGAAGCGGTAGAAGAACAACCCGAACAACCCGCCGAGCCGCAAGAAGAGGCTCTTTCGGAAAACGAGCGCACCGCAAGCATAGTGGACGAAGCCCGTTCGCTGTTGGAACGCATTGCGGAAATGCGCGGCGAACAGGGCGAACAACCTGCCGAACAGCCCGCAGAGGCTGAGCAGCAAGAGCAACCCACCGAACAAACGGAGACTGCCGCGCCCGTAGAAGAAACTCCCGTAGAAGAAACTCCCGTAGAAGAAGCGCCCGCCGAGCAGCAACCGACGGAACAAGCCGAGCAAAGCCCGGCAGAGCAACCGCAAAGCTACGAACCCGTCGTTCAGGAAGAACCCGTTGAGGAGCTTGCCCGTCAAGCGTCCTCTCGCGCGCCTCTTTCCTCTTCCAACGACAGCGACCTCATCAAGCGCATAGAGGAAATTCGCCGCAACAGTCAGGGCGGCGAGGACGACTTTGTGGAAGAAATCCGCAAATTGCTTGATGGCTTAGAATAGCCGCTCGTATATTCCCCGAAAAAAGGGCGTGTCGCTTGGGTATTCGCCGCAAAACGGGCTTCGCTTCGGGCTACGCCCTCGTTGCAGATTGTTTTGCATGCGAACACCCGCGCTCCTTGTTGAACAAGGTTGGGACTTTAATTAGAACAGTTTGTTTTGAAACAAAATTTGTCACAGAGGCATAGCTTCCCCTTCGAGAGGGGAAGTGGCGCAACGCGCCGATAGGGACGAAATATTTATTTTGTGTCGAAACTCATCCACCGCCGTTCGGCAGTCCCCCTTCTCTTGCGTCCTCAAGAGAAGGCTTTGTATGTAGTTGCAGAATGTATTAAGAAACAAGCTGTCAAAACAAACTCGGTATTTTCGCGCGCGGAGACGGACGTTTCGTCCGTAGTAGCGGAGAAAGCGAAAATTCCGCCTGCAATCGCGGACCTGTACCGAGATTGCAGCCAAACTTGGGGGTGCTGGGGCAAGACCCCCAGCTAAACTTCGGCGCAACACGGCTTTGGTTAGCACCAACTACACTGTCGTGCAGTCGGTTCCGCTAACAGTCGGTTGCGCCTCTTCCCACGCAATGACACTCGCATTGCGTGGGAACCCGAAAAGAAGCCGCGTGCAGCGGCTTCCAAATGAGAACCCACACAAGTTGAGTGTACGAAACTTGGGTGGGAGAGGAACAACCGAGTGACGTTGGTACTGTTCGTGCTTGCACGAATGGTAACGTCAAGCGAGTGTTGTGACGAAGCTCGCCTTCGTCGGCGCAACGCGCCCGTAGGGTCACGATGGCGCAGACACCAAGCACAGAGGTGTCTGCCATTTTTATTTAAGAAATTTTATGAAAATTTTTATATTTTTTTTTGAGGAGTGTCAAGTCCATCAGACCGACGAACGCTTGGGCGAAAGCTTACTCTTTACTTGACAATGGCTGTTAAAAGTGTTAGCATATAACAAAATGGATTACTATGTCCGTAAGGAGAATCGTTATGCAAATCAGACCCTATCAAACCAAAGATTTTCGCTACGTTCAGGACATCTGTATGGCAACAAGCAAGTATGCCGACGACGTTACGCCTTTGAACCGCGCGCTCATCTGCACAATGTACTGCGACTACTACCTCGACAACCAATCGGATTGCTGCTTTGTGGCGGTAGATGACGACGACATTCCCGTGGGTTACGTGCTGTGCGTGGTGGATTTGGGCGACTACGTGGAGCTTATGCAGCAGGAGTACCTGCCGCTGATACGCAAAATTTCCGGCGGCGACTTTTTCCGTTACAGCGCGGAAATAAAAATCGGCGACCGCTACGTCAGGCAGGGCTACACATCTCACCTGCACATAAACGTGCTGCCCGACTACCAACGTCAAGGTTTGGGCACTCGGCTCATCGAGGCGTTGGAAGCCAAGCTCAAAGAGCTGTTTGTAGAGGGCGTGTACCTTGTCACGGGTCAAAAAAACGCTCAAGCGCGCGCGTTTTACGAAAAATTGGGCTACGAGGACATCGACTATCTTTCCACCGAAGTGGTCTACGGCAAAAAGTTCTACACGGAGGACTGACAATGGGCTTTGTTGAGCCTTTGAGCAGGGGCGACGCGCTGTTGCTCAGTGCGATGACGCTGGCTTTTGTGGGGGACGCGGTACACAGTCTGTACGTGCGCTGTCTGCTTACAAAGCAGGTGGACGGCAAGCCGCTTACAATGCACAGTTTGGCTTCCGACAAGGTTCGCGCTTCGGCGCAGGCTGCGCTTGCGGAAAAGTGGTTGAATTCCTTTACCGAAGATGAGCTTTCCGTCTACCACCGTGCCCGCAACGGAAGTTTGCACCACAGAGCAAAAAATCAAAAATCCGCCGACTACCGCAAAGCAACGGGTTTCGAAGCGGTCCTCGGCTACCTGTACCTTACGGGACAGCAGGAAAGATTGCAGCAAATTTTAAGTACACAGAGCTATGAGAATTGAAGGCAGAAACAGCGTTTTCGAGGCGTTAAGGTCGGACAACGTTACAGTCAACACCCTGTTTTGCGAAAAGGGCACAGCCAACAGCGTCACCGCGCTTGCCAGACAAACGGGAGTAAAAATTTCCTTTGTAGACAGGGCGGTGCTTGACAAAATGAGTCCCGAAGGCAAACATCAGGGCTACGTTGCCGACGTCACCGATTTTGAATATTGCCAAGTGGAGGACATTCTTGCCGCGTCCAAACAGCCCTTTGTCGTTGTTTTGGACGGCATAAACGATCCCCACAATTTCGGAAGCATAATCCGTGCTTGCGAGTGCGCGGGCGTGGACGGAGTGATAATAGGCAAAAACCGTCAGGTGGCGGTTACGGACACCGTTGTGCGCGTTTCCGCGGGGGCGTGCGCGCATGTCAGAGTGGCGCGAGTTACCAACATCAACAATGCAATACGTCAATTGCAGGACGCGGGCGTGTGGGTGTACGCCTTGGACATGGACGGGCAGGACATAACAAAAGTCAACCTGTCGGGATCGGTGGCACTGGTCGTCGGCGGCGAAGGAGAGGGCATTGCGCCCCTCACAAAAAAAAGTTGCGACGGCGTTGTGTCCCTCAAACTCAAAGGAAAAGTCAATTCTCTCAACGCCTCGGTTGCGTGCGGAATTGCGTTGTACGAGGTCGTAAGACAAAGAGGTTAGGTTGGAACAACTACTTTTACGCGCCAAAAACGGCGACGAACAGGCAATTGAACAAATAGTTGCGGACTACAAAGGGCTGGTTCGCTCCTTAGCCAACAGATTTTACCTTGTCGGGGGAGACAAGGACGATCTTTTGCAGGAGGGAATGCTTGGGCTGATTTATGCGATAAACAAGTACGACGAGGAAAAGGGAGCTTTTCCCTCTTTTGCGCAGCTGTGCGTTTTGCGGCAGATACTTAATGCCGTCAAGCGGGACAGCGGTGTTCGGCAAAAGCCTCTTGCCAACTACGTCGATTTGGACGCGGTGGCAGGCATGACGGACGGCATCAACAGTCCGTTGGAAAGTTTGCTGCAAAAGGAGTACTACGAACAGATCGTATGCGCGGCGCAAGCGCAGCTTTCCCCCTTCGAGCGGCAGGTACTCAAGCTCTTTTCGGAAGGCTACAGCTACGACGATATAGCGGAAAAAATCCACAAAAGCCACAAATCGGTGGACGGAGCGCTTCAAAGGGCGCGCAAAAAACTTTTGGAACACACAAACTGACAAAGGAGCAAGCACATGAGCTATGTAGCGTTGTATCGCAAATACCGTCCCTCAACCTTCGACGAGGTTATAGGGCAGGACCACATCATCACCACGTTGCGCAACCAGATACTGCAGGACAAGGTGTCGCACGCATATTTGTTTTGCGGAACGCGCGGCACGGGTAAAACCAGCACGGCAAAAATTTTTGCACGCGCCGTCAATTGTCCTCACGCAAAGGAAAACAACGGCAATCCGTGCGGACAGTGCAGCGTGTGTCAAACGGTGGGCAATGCAAACCTCGACATCATAGAAATGGACGCCGCCAGCAACAACGGAGTGGACTACGCCCGCGACATTCGCGAAAAGGTACAATACCCGCCCGTAAACGGCAGATACAAAGTTTACATCATCGACGAGGTTCACATGCTTTCGGTGGGCGCGTTCAATGCGCTGTTGAAAACTTTGGAAGAACCTCCTGCGCACGCGCTGTTCATTTTGTGTACGACAGAGGTGCACAAAATACCCGCAACAATTCTTTCCCGCTGCATGCGTTTCGATTTTCGGTTGGTGCCTACCCCCACGCTTGCGGAACATATTGCAAAAATTTACGACGCGGAGGGCAAAACCTACACCAAGGAAGCGGTTGCAGCCATTGCACAAGCGGGAGAGGGCAGCGTGCGTGACGCTGTTTCCATTGCGGACAGGTGCTACTCCGTTTCGAGCGGGCGGCTGGAGTACGGCGACGTGCTTTCGGTGTTGGGAGTTTCTTCCAAAAACAGCATTGTCGCGCTTGCAAAGGCAATTCTTACCAATTCAACTGCGGACATTCTTACGGAAATAAACAAACTTGTTTCCGACGGCAAGGACGTTTCCCGCCTCAACAAGGATTTGTCCTTGTACGTCAGGGATCTGCTTACCGCCAAGGTGTGCGCAAACGCCAACGACATGCTTATGCTTCCGCAGGACGTGTACGAGTCTCTCAAGGAGCTTGCGGACAAGGCGTCCGTAAAAAAGCTGCTTTATGCCATCGACCAATTTGTAAACGTCGAAGCGGGGCTTAAGTACGCGCTTTCTCCGCTGATGTTGTTTGAAGCCACAGCATTGAAGGTGGCGTGCGGCAGCGGAGAGACGGACTTTGACGGGTTGGACAAACGCGTTACGCGCCTGGAGCAGCTTCCGCAAAACTTCAACAAGGACAACCGCGCGCTGTATGTGGTAGACAAAACCGACCCCAAGTCCATTTGGAGAGTTATGAAAGTGGCGTTGGACGCGCGCAACGAACCGTTACTTTCCGGATTGTGGGGGGACGTGCGCGTAAGCTTCGACGGTCAGCGCAATTTTGTTCTTAAGTGTTCCGATGGGGCATTTTGGTTGATAGAAAACAAATACAAAAAGATTTTGCAAGCGGAGCTTGGTCAGGTTTACGACGGCAAGCTCATCGTAGAACAGGAAAACGCTCCTTCGCAGAGCGACATAGACCGTCAACTCAACGGTCTGGGCAAAAACGTAAAATTCGAAAACTGATTTAGGAGAATGTTATGGGAAACAAATACGGTTACAACGGTGCGGGCGGCGGTCACGGCGGCTACGGCGGCAACAACATGCAAAGCCTGATGAAGCAAGCGCAGCAAATGCAACAAAAACTGCAAGAGGCTCAACAGGAGCTGGAAGAAATGGAGCTTGTCGGAATGGCTTCCGGCGGATTGGTGCAAGTCACCGTCAACGGCAAAAGATCCGTGCTTGCAGTAAAAATTCAGCCGCAGGCATGCGACCCCGACGACGTGGAAATGTTGGAGGACCTTATTCTTGCCGCAATCAACGACGCTTACTCCAAAGCGCAGGCGGAAGAGGATCGTCTTATGGCGCCTTTCGGCGCAATGAAAGGATTGATGTGACATGCCAAGCTACATCGAACCCATAGAAAAGTTGATTCGGCAGTTTGCTCGTTTGCCGGGGGTAGGCTCGAAAACAGCCCAGCGTTACGCGCTGACGGTGCTTTCCATGTCCGACGAGGAAGCGCGCGCCTTTGCCGACGCCGTTGTGGAAGCCAAAAGCAAGGTTACCGTTTGTTCCGTCTGCGGCAACTACACGGACACAGACCCTTGCCACATTTGCCGCACGCGCGACCGCAGTACCATTTGCGTGGTGCAGGAGGCAAAGGACGTGATTGCGGTAGAGCGTCTCGGCGAATACAAGGGCGTATACCACGTACTCGGCGGCGTACTCAATCCGCTTAAGGGCGTGGGCAGAGAGGACATTCGGCTTGCGGAGCTTTTTCAACGCCTTACGGGAGAGGTAAACGAGGTCATTCTTGCCACCGACACATCTGCCGAGGGGGAAGCGACGGCAACGTACATTGCCCGCTTTGTCAAGCAGTACGGTATCAAGGTGACGCGCCTTGCGCAGGGCATTTCCATTGGCAGCGAATTGCAGTATGCCGATGAGGTGACGCTGTCCCGCGCGTTTTTGAACCGCAAAGAGATATGAGATTAGACAAATTTTTGAAGGTATCGCGTATACTCAAAAGGCGCACCGTTGCGCAGGAAGCCTGCGACGCGGGCAAGGTAGACGTCAACGGACGTTCCGCCAAATCGGGCTGTAAGCTCAAAGTGGGAGACACGGTTGCCGTTCACTTTGCGGGCGGCACGCTTACCTTTCGCGTAAAAATGCTGCGCGAGTCCGTCAAAAAGGAAGAAGCGGCGGACATGTACGAAATTTTGACGGAGCTATGAGGTACGCCATCATCGTTGCCGCGGGCAAATCCGAACGCTACGGCAAGGACAAATTGAATGAAATGCTGTTGGGCAAAACCGTTTTGCAGCACAGCGTGGACGTTTTCAAAGCGGTCGCCGACAAGGTGATCGTGGTGGGACGTCACGTTGAGGGCACAACCTTTGCCGAGGGCGGCGAAACGCGCTTACAGTCGGTGTACAACGGCTTGCTTTGCGTAGGCGACGACGGCTTGGTGGCTATCCACGACGGCGCGCGACCCTTTGTTACGCGACAATTTGTCGAGAGGCTTTTTGACGAAGCGGCAAAAGAGGGCAGCGCAGTTCCGCGTTTACCCCTTACCGACACCCTTTATTGGGCAAGTCTGCCCTACGTTTCGGCGAACAGAGAGGATTACTTTTGCGTGCAAACTCCTCAGGTGTTCGACGTTTTTTTGCTTAAATCCGCTTACCAAACTGTTTTGACCAAGCAAACGGATTTTCAACGCTTTACCGACGACTCGTCGGTTTTTGCCTCTTGTTTGAACAAGCCCCATTTTGTCGATGGGCAGCACGGCAACATCAAGCTCACTTACCAAGACGATTTGCCCCTTTTTCGCGTGGGAAACGGCTTTGACGTCCACCCCTTTGAAGAGGGTTGCGGCGTTGTGTTGGGCGGCGTGAACATACCCTTTGACAAAAAGCTCAAAGGGCACTCCGACGCGGACGTGCTTTGCCACGCCCTTTGCGACGCCGTTTTGTCCGCAAGCGGCAACAAGGACATCGGACATCAATTTCCCGATTCCGACCCCGTCTACAAGGGCATTGACAGCACCATTTTGCTTGCGCGCTGCGTAGAAATTGCGCTGCAGGACGGGTTTGAGGTGGTCAACGTTTCCGCAACCGTCATTTGTCAAGAGCCGAAAATTGCGCCGCATGCCGAGGCTATGTCTCAACGCATTGCGCAGATATGTAAAATTGCGCCGAACTGCGTAAGCATTTCCGCAACGACAACGGAACGCTTGGGCGCGTTGGGCAACGGCGACGGAATAGCCGCGGAAGCGGTGGTGCTTTTACGTAAATTTCAATTTTGATTTGCGCTTTTTCAAGCGCGGCGCGTCAATTTTTCGAGTACTTTTCCAACAAATTTTTGAATGTTTCCAAATGCAGCTGTTCGTCCAGCAGTATGCGCTGTATTATTGCCGCAACCTGCTCGTTTTTGAGGACAAACAGCATTTTTTGATAGTCCGCAATGGCATTAAGCTCGCTTTGAACGTCGTCCATCAGCATTTTGGCGGGCGACGTTGCCTTTGACACCTGCGACGTGTTGAAAAAGGCGTTGGTGTTGGGACATTGCACGTAGCGCGGACTTACTCCGAGCTTTAACATTGCTTTGCCGAGTATGTCTATGTGCTTCATTTCCGCAAAGGCAACGGACATAAGCGCGTCGGCAATTTCTTTTTCGATGTTGTCAAAGTAAAAATGGTGGTATACGTATTGCAGCACAGCCGCCAACTCGCCTTTCAGAGTGGCGTAGGCAAAGCTCAGAATGTTTCCGCTGCGGACGTCCGTTGTCAGTTCGTCTGCGGAAGGGTATGGAAGGTCAAGTACAAGCGGTTTCATATTTTCTCCTTGTTCAATGTATGAAGCGTTTGTCCGTTGTGTCAAAGCAAATTTTCCAAACATATAATTTGAATATGAAGCTGTCCGTAACGTTGATAGTAAAAAACGAAGAAAGCAATCTTGCCCGTCTGTTGCCGCAGCTTGGCTTTGCCGACGAGGTGATAGTGGCGGACACGGGTTCTGCGGACAACACCGTTGCCGTAGCCGAACGGCACAACGCCAAGGTCTTTTTCTGCGAGTGGGCAAACGATTTTTCAAAGGCGCGCAACTTTGCTTTCAAGCATGCGCAGGGAGACTTTGTGATGTGGTTGGACGCCGACGACGTTTTGCCCGAAAAAACGCAAAAAACGCTAATGGGGTGGAAAAACTGCGCCCATCCCGCCGATTTTTACTACATGCGTTACCGCATGGACGGAGACTTTCCCTTTTGGTTCTGGCGCGAACGGATCGTAAAAAATTGTCCGCAGTGCCGTTTTCGCGGATTCATACACGAGGCAATCGCGCCCTTCGGCAGGGTGGAGTATCTTGATTGCGAAGTCATTCACAAGCCTACGGCAACGCACCAAGCGCGCAACCTTGCCGTTTACCGCCAAGCGCAGAAAGAAAAAAGGCGGTTTTCTCTGCGCGACAAGTACTACTTTGCCCGTACCCTGCTGGAAAACGACCTTGAAAAAGAGGCGTTGCCCGTTTTGCGCGCATTTGCAGCCAACTCTCGAGCCGACGTTGCGGACAGGGTGGAAGCGTACAAACTGCTTGCCCGCATTTTTGCCGCAACCGACCCCGCGCTGTCTCTGAAGTACCTGTCACGTTCCGTCCGCTTGCTTCCGCCGAGCGGCGAGGTGTGTTGTTTGTTCGGGCAAATCTACTTTGACGCGCAAAATTGGCGTTCCGCTTGCGAGTGGTACAGAATGGCTCTTGCAAGCCGCAGTCAAAGCGGTTTTGTCAACGAGTACTACACGGGATTTTTGCCCAACGTGCAGCTGTCGGTGTGCTTGTGGAAAATGGGCGACGTCACTTCCGCACGCGTTTTTCACCGCGCGGCAAAGTCCATAGCTCCGCACAACGCCGTGGTGTTGGCAAACGAAGCCTTTTTCAAATAGAATAAACTTATATTTTCCATAAATTTTAGCGATAAATATTAGTTCGTTTATCACTTGACACTGCCGATACAAAAAACTATAATTGTATAGGACAAAGTTGCGCCTTACGCCGCAACCCTCTAAAACTATTTCCAAGGAGCAAAAAGATGAACAAAAAAAGCATCAAGGACGTAAACGTAAAGGGCAAAAAATGTTTGGTACGCGTGGATTTTAACGTGCCGATGAAGGACGGAGTTATAACGGACGAAAACCGCATCAACGGCGCGCTTCCCACCATCAAATATCTGATGGAGCAGGGCGCAAAGGTAATTCTTTGCTCGCATTTGGGCAAGCCTCACAACATTTTCACTCCCAACTTTAAGCTCAACAAAAAGGAAAAGGCGGCTCTCGACGCGCTTCCCGAAGAGGAACGCGCTTCCGCCAAGGAAGAAATGGTAGCCAAGGCGCTGAAAAACGACGCCCAAAAATTCACCCTTCGTCCCGTTGCGGAAAGGCTCAACCAACTGCTTGACGGCAAGGTTACCTTTGCGACGGACATCGTTGGAGAGGACGCTTGCGCCAAGGTTGCCGCTTTGAAGGAAGGAGAGGTTGTGCTTCTCGAAAACACCCGTTTCGACGCGGGCGAAGAGGCGCGCGACGAGGAATTTTGCCGCAAGCTTGCCGCTTTTGCCGACGTCTACGTCAACGACGCTTTCGGTACGGCTCACCGTTCCCATGCCAGCACGGCTGCCATAGTGGAGTACGGTTTTGTCAAGGACGCAGTGTGCGGTTTCCTCATCGAAAAGGAGCTTTCCGTCATGGCGGACGCTTTGGAGCATCCCGTACACCCCTTTGTTGCCATTTTGGGCGGCGCAAAGGTCAGCGACAAGCTCAACGTCATCAACAATTTGCTCAACAAGTGCGACACGCTCATCATAGGCGGCGGCATGGCGTACACCTTCCTCAAGGCGCAGGGCTACGAAATCGGCAAATCGCTCCTCGACGCGGAAAAGCTGGATTACTGCCGTGAAATGTTGGAAAAAGCCAAGTCGGAAGGCAAACGCATAGTGTTGCCCGTGGACGCGGTCACCATTCCCGAGTTCCCGAACCCCATTGACGCGCCCGTACAAACAACGGTGGTGGACGTGGCTCACATTCCCGCCGATCGCGAAGGCGCGGACATCGGACCCAAGAGCTGCGAGCTGTTTGCGCAAATTATCAAGCAAGCAAAAACCGTCATCTGGAACGGACCCATGGGTGTGTTTGAAAATCCCACCCTTGCCAAGGGCACAAACGCCGTGGCAAAGGCAATGGCGGAGAGCAACGCAACCACAATTATAGGCGGCGGCGACAGCGCGGCGGCTGTTACGCAACTCGGTTATGCGGACAAAATGACACACGTGTCCACAGGCGGCGGCGCAAGTCTCGAGCTGTTCGAGGGCAAGGTGCTTCCCGGTATTGCCTGCCTTAACGAAAAGTAAGCGTAGAGGTCAACCATGAAAAACAAAATCATTGCAGGAAATTGGAAAATGAACAAAACCCGCGCCGAAGCGGAAGCTCTCATCAAGGAGCTTGTTCCCCTCGTTGCGGACGCACGCAACACCGTCATCATTTGCGTACCCTTTACCGATTTGCAAAGTGCGGTGGAGCTTACTCGCGGCACAAACATTCACGTCGGCGCGCAAAACTGCCATTGGAAGGAGTCGGGCGCGTTTACGGGAGAAATTGCCCCCTCCATGCTGCGCGAATTGGGCGTTGAGTACGTCGTCATCGGTCACAGCGAACGCCGCACCTACTTCGGCGAGACGGACGCAACTGTGCTTGCGCGCACAAAAGCCGCCCTCAACGCCGGCTTAAAGCCCATTGTGTGCATAGGCGAAACGCTTGCCGAACGTCAAAGCGGCAAAATGGAAGAAGTGCTTACTCGTCAGGTGTCTGAGGGCTTTAAGGACGTCACCGCGGAGGAGCTTCAGCGCGTTACGGTCGCCTACGAGCCTGTTTGGGCAATCGGCACGGGAGTTACCGCCACCGACGAGCAGGCAAACGACGCCATCAAGTACATTCGCGGAGTGTTTGCGGAAAAGTACGGCAAGGCGGCAGCGGAAGCGTTGTACATTCAGTACGGCGGCAGCATGAACGACGGCAACGCCAAGGGACTGCTGAACATGTCCGACGTGGACGGCGGACTTATCGGCGGAGCAAGCCTTGTTGCAAGCAAATTCGCGGCAATTGTTCACGCTCACTGACAACACAAACTCAACGACGGTTGCTTTTGCAGCCGTCGTAACTGCGTAAAATCACGTAAAAGGAAGCAAAAATTTTATGAACAAACGTCTGACAGCTTTGATAATCATGGACGGCTACGGCTTGTCCAAGGAAGAAAAGGGCAACGCCATAGGAGTGGAGTGTTCCCCCTATGTGCGCTATCTTATGCACAACTACCCCACAACCACGCTTAACGCCAGCGGTCTTGCCGTCGGTCTGCCCGAGGGACAAATGGGCAACAGCGAGGTGGGACACCTCAACATGGGCGCAGGCAGGGTCATCTATCAGGATCTGACCCGCATCACCAAGTCCATTCAAGATGGCGATTTCTTTGCCAACCCCGCCTTTTTGGGTGCGATAGAGTCGGCAAAAAAAGCGGGCGGCAAGCTGCATCTTATGGGACTTTGCAGCAACGGCGGCGTACACTCGCACATCACGCACCTTTTTGCGCTTGTGGAACTTGCAAAGCGCGAGGGGCTTGACAACGTTTACATACATTGCTATATGGACGGCAGAGACGTCTCCCCCACAAGCGGCGCGGGCTTTGTGGAGCAGCTGCAAAACAAGCTTGACGAGCTGAATTTCGGTTCGATTGCAACGGTTTGCGGCAGGTACTACGCCATGGATCGCGACAACCGTTGGGATCGCGTGGAAAAAGCCTACGACATGCTGTTGGGCAATTGTCAAAACACGGCGACAAACCCCGTGGAAGCTCTTAAAGCAAGCTACGAGCAGGGCGTCACGGACGAATTTGTGTTGCCCACCGTCATCACTCGCGACGACGGCACGCCCGTTGCCACGGTGGAAAACGGCGACAGCGTGATTTTCTTCAATTTCCGTCCCGACCGCGCCCGCGAGATGACGCGCGCATTTACTCAAAGCGGCTTTGACGGATTTTCGCTGCACGGACGTCAACGTCACGTTCATTGGGTTTGCATGACGCAGTACGACGAAAAATTCGAGGGTGTAGACATTGCTTACCGTCCGGAAACGTACGTCAACACCTTGGGCGAATATCTTTCCAAATTGGGCAAAACGCAGCTGCGCATTGCCGAGACGGAAAAGTACGCTCACGTCACGTTTTTCTTCAACGGCGGAGTGGAAGCGCCCAATCCAAACGAAACGCGCATTTTGGTGGCTTCGCCCAAGGTTGCCACATACGATCTGCAACCGGAAATGTCCGCCGAAGAGGTGTGCAACCGCGCCATTGCCGAAGTGGAAAAGGAGCGTTACGACGTGATGATACTCAACTTTGCCAATTGCGACATGGTGGGGCACACGGGGGTCATTCCCGCAACGGAAAAGGCGGTTGCCACCGTAGACAACTGCGTTCGCCGTTTGGTGGAGAGCATTTTGTCCCACGGCGGCAGAGCTTTTGTGACGGCGGATCACGGCAACGCGGAAAAGATGTTGGACGAAAACGGCGCGCCCTTTACCGCGCACACCACAAACAAAGTGCCCTTTATACTTGTTGACGAGGAGCTGCGGGACAAGGTAAGCCTTTCCGAAGGCGCGCTGTGCGACATTGCGCCCACGTTGCTCTACGTTATGGGCGAGGAAATCCCCGCCGAAATGACAGGAAAAGTGCTTATTAGCCACAAACGATGAAAAGATATTTATAAAATTACTTGTTCAAAACAATAATTGACGGGGCGGCGCAAATGCGACGCTTCGTTTTTTGCGCGTTTTGGGGCGAAAAAGGGCGAAAAATAAAAAATATTTTCAACTAATTTTCATTTTTTACACTCAATTGTTTTACAACTCGGGCATTTTATGGTATTCTGTTTTCATATTATTTTTTCTTAAGGGCAATTTTTTGCCCTAAAAACAATGGAAAAGGTAATGAGTTAGCTATAGGAGGGCATAACAATGAAACACACCAAAAAGCTTTTGCTTGCAGTGCTTTGCGTGGCATTGGTGCTTGCAAGTACCTTGTTGGTTGTTGCTGCTTGCGGTCCGAAAACTTACACGGTCACCTTGGAGCAGTACGACAAAACACAAGGAACTGTTCAGTACACTTTGCCTGCAGAGGGCGAAGCCTATACTGAAAAAGAAAACGTCACGGTAACAGTTACCCCCGCGGAAGGTTACGAAGTGGGTAGCGTCAAGGTCAACGGCACAGAAGTGCAGTTGGAAAACGGCGCATACTCATTCAAAATTGCGCAAGACACAACCATTTCGGTCACGTTCAGAAAACTGCTCAACGTCACCGTTACGGTCAACATTCCCGAGGGTATCACCAACAGCGACAGCTGGCTGAGCGCACCTGCCAACGGCACAAAGTATGCCGACGGCGAAACGGTAACTTTGACGCTTGTGCCGCATGCCGACTACGAAATCGAAAGCGTCAAAATCGGTACGCAAACGCTTACCGCCGCAGACGGCAAGTACACGTTCCAAGCGACAACCGATCCCACCGAGGTACAAGTCACCGTCAAAAAGGTCAAGTTCTCGGTAACGGTTTCTTCCACACCGGAAGCGGGCGGCACGGCATTGCTTAGTCAACCCGAAGCGGGAGCAGGACAAAAGTACGCTCTCAATGAGGAAGTAACTTTGACTGTGGCGGCGAACGAAAACTACACTGTCAAGTCCATCACCATCAACGGCGTGGCGCAACAGGATGTAAGCCAAGAAACGTACACAATCACCGTAACTGAAGACACGACAATTGAGGTGGAGTTTGCTCCCACTTACGCAGTGAACGTTCACCGCAATCCGGAAGCGGGCGGCACGGCAACGCTCGAACCGCAACAAGCTCGCTACAATGAGGGCGCAGAAGTGACCCTTACCGTCAGCGCGGCGGCAAACTATGTGTTGGATTATGTTCAGGTGAATGGTCGTACCGTTGCTCCCGACACAGAAGAGGGCAACACCTACACCTTCAACGTTACGCGCGACACCGACATCGATGTGAATTTCATCACCTACACGGCGTCTGTTCTCAGGTCTGTTCAGGGTTCTGCTCGTTTTGAAGGAACGGTAACTTGGGGCGGCTACAGCACGGACGTGTTGGCGATCTTCGACGAAACTCCGGGTAGCCAATCATTGCTTTTAGAGCAAAGTGACAGCGGTTACTACTCCTATGTTCTTGCGGGAGTAAAACAAAGCGGCAAACTGTATGCTGTTATGCACGATCCCGAACACGCGGGCAGGGCGCAATATCTTCCGGTTACCGCGGCGGATAAACAACCGATTGACTACAACACGTACAACAACCCGTTTGCGTCTCTTGTCGAGGCAAATTTGACAAGTGCGGGCGACGGTTTGTGGACGGTCAGCAACGATATTGCCGCAAACATCATTCTAAGATTGGCGCGTAATGCAGTCACGGTTTCCTCTGTTCAATTGCACGAAGAGGACGGCAAGATTGTTTCTATCAACATCACGGCAACAATTCAAGTCAGCGTTTCCGGACAGCCTCAATCGATTTCTTACACGGCAGAGTTCGAGGTCAGCGAACACGGCACGGCAGCTGTTCCCGAAAACATGATCGGCAACGCTCCTACAGACAGCAATTTCAAAAATGCGTTGACAAAGGCTGCCGCTGCCGACAGTTACAGCCTTACGGCGGAATTTTTGGGACAAACCATAAAACTCGTTTATGCGGACAATGCTTTCTACCGTATCTCCGAAAATGGTGGCAGCGGCTACTATGAACGTGTGGACGGCAGCGTTTGGAGCTTTACTTACAATGACGTTGACAAACAATTCGTCAAAGGCGAGCAAGTGCTTGCTTCCGGCGGTATTGCTGCAATCAACGCTGTGTTTGACATTCAAGACGAGGACGGCGACTACTACAGTCTGTTCTACAACGCAGGAAACGGCGCGTACAAAATCTATGCCAACGATCAATTTGCTTTGACTCAAGACACAGGTATAGTGGGTTACCTTGCATACTACTTCTTTGACGTACAGCCCTTAGGATTTTCGTCATACTTGCCAAATGCTTTGGATATCACCATTACATTGGGTCAGGACGGAGCTTTAACCGTTGAAATTCCTTGCTATATCAGTTACAACGGTGCCGGTTACGCAGTTCCGCTTTCTCTCTCATTCAGCGCTTTCGGTACAACCGAACTTCCGTTTGAAATTCCTCAATCGGAAATTGACGGTTCTGTCGATCCCGCCTATGTCGGCAGCTGGGTTTGCGACGACAACGGACTGCTTGTAGAAGTTGGTCTTGACGACATCGCTGTAGACGGTACTACGGCTTCGTCTGTTACAGCCAATCCCGACGGCAGTTTGAGGGTTGTATGCGGAGACGAAGAGTACACGTTGACCTTTGCCGGCGACGGCGCAACCATTGTCGGTATGGACAAGGTAGAACACAAGCTTCGCAAGATGCTTTGCGCTTGGGAAAACTTTGTTGGCGTGTATGAAGGCGACGACGGTGAATATACTGTCTATCTTGAAATCACAGTTGACGGAAGTGTTGTCATTACCATCGGAGACGGAAGTGCAAACAAATTGGAAATCAGCGACTTCGAGTGGCACAATGAAGACGGAACAGACGTTCTTGAGATGCTTTGGAATTATGTCGACGACGAACAAACCATTCCCATTTACGTCGATCTTACGTTGGTGGAGAAAAATGCTATCATCGAGTTCTTTATGTACTATGAACAAGAGGATAAACTCTACTACATATTCCTGCTCAACCTGTATGCCGACGATTACGAAGGCGTTCACGACAACGATCCCACTCCGTACTACGGAACTTACACGGGCGAAACAAGCAGCCAAAACACTCTTCAAATCAACGAGGAAGGCATCACGCTCAAGTTGGACGGACAAAACATTAACGTTGCTTGGAAAGATGTCACGTACAACGACAACCCGATTTACCCTGTTCGCATCTTCTCATTCACCGTGAGCGGAACAAAATACACTTTGCAACAGTACGGTTATTCCTACGATTACTTGGTATTGTTTGTCAACAGTGTGAACACGGAAGCCTTTGTCAGAGGCGAACTTACTCCCGTTCCAAGAGATGACGTCATTGGCACTTACACGGGCGAGGGCGAGTCGAAAGTCCATGACTACGATGTAGAAATCACCGCCGACGGATTTGTGTTCAAAATCGATGGCGTAGCTCAAAAGGTTGAAAATTTGACATTTGACCGTTATCTTTTCACCTTGATGAGCGGCGAAAGTGCTTGGCTGTACGAATTTGACTTCTCGGTTGGCACCGACAAATACATTTTGAGACAGGGCGACGACTACTGTTATGTGCTTGTACTTCTCAAGAACGGTGATTTAGAAGATTACCTCGATCGTTATGAGAGCTTGGACGATTGGTCCGCGCTCGCAGGCATTTACACATGCGACGACTACACTGTGGTCATCACTGCCGAGGGCGTTACAGTCACTCCCAAAAACGGAGAGGCGTCAGAGGCTTCCGAAGTTGAATTCGACAAGTACTACGACTATGACACGGGAGAAGGCTACTATCAACTGAGCTTTGTTTGGAACGGCGAAGTTGGCGTCATTCAACCGAACGACGGCACAAACTGCGTAACATTTGTTATTATCGGCGTTGCAGGCAATGAAAGGTACACACTTGTCAAAGGTGACTATACTCTCGACTACGACCTTACGGAAATGGTGGGCTATTGGACGGGAGAAGGCGTCGTTGCGGGCAACACCAAGTACGCTCTCAAGGTAACTGCGGAAGGCATTTGGCTTTCTGTCGGTGGCGGAGAACTTCAACAACTTACCATCGTTTACTACTCCAAGACTTTGGGCTACATTTGCGAGCTTGACGGCGCGCGTTGGCAAGTGATATACATTTGGGAAACAGACGACACGGCGCAAACCTTCTCGGAAAACATCTTCCTCTTTGGTGACAATGACCGCGTTATGTTGTCGAGATCCAAAGAACCCGGCGCGTGCGAATGGAAAGAGTACATCGGCACTTGGTCCGGCAAAAACACCGTAGGCGACACAAGCGTTACCTATACGGTGGTAATCGACGAAACAAGCCTTCACATCACATCTTCCGACGGAACTTGGAACTTTACGGTAGACAACAACACCGAGTCGTTCCGGTATTCAAATGGTTTACAATGGTCATGGCGTTATGACGACAAAGTATGGTGTCTTATGGTACAAGGTCAACAACTCGATTTGTACTATGATGACTATACTGAAGTGGACGCATATCTTGACAAACAAGGTTCAGCCGCAACCAACGCCCTTGTGGGCACTTGGACGGGAACTTGGTCTCAAACGCCCGGCGGAAACTATGATAACAAACCTGTTACCATCGAGTTCAAAGCGGACGGCACGTTTACTGTTACGGTTTCGTCAGGTTTGGAATATACAGGTCATTACACCTACGACGCAGCAAGCGGCGCAATCACAATTACCGACATGGACGTCGGCGGCTACGATTTTTCAGAAGCAACCTTCACGCTTAATGGGGGGGGGCAATTGTCTATAAGAATAACCATTGAACAGGACTACGAACCCTACTATTACGAAGCGAGCGGTCTTACAAAACAAGCCTAAACCGCAATTTAACGGTTAAACAACAATGGGACGCAAAATTTGCGTCCTTTTGTTCCGACCAAACGCGAGGCGGTCGGATGGACTTGACACTCCTCAAAAAGGAGATAAAACCTCTTTAGAAAATTTTTAATAAAAAGGAGCAGACGTCTCTGTGCTTGGCGTCTGCGCCATCGTGACCCTACGGGCGCGTTGCGCCGCCTCGGTCGGGCTACTAAGGAAGCCGCTGCACGCGGCTTCTTTTCGGGTTCCCACGCAATGCGAGTGTCATTGCGTGGGAAGAGGCGCAACCGAC
>CANRHN010000011.1 GCA_947630425.1 uncultured Clostridia bacterium
TATTCTTTGCATCCTCCGCGGTAATCGTTTCACCGCCATAGGCTACGCTACCATTACCTGAACGATAACGCCATTCCGAAGTACGTTGACTCTCAGTAGAATAAATCTCCCCATTGCCCTTGTTATAAATGGTAATAGAAATTTCTTCTGCTTTTGCTCCGTCATGTACAAGTGCGGAAAGTCCCCCTGCCGCGAGCGACAGTACAAGTACCGCGCACAGCACAATGAGCGTAATTTTCCATTGCTTTGTCCTTGTCATAGTTCCTCCTGAATGTATAGTATTTGAATTTTTGTTGTTTTCTTCCGTTTGTACCCTTTTTGCCCAATTCGGGCAATATAAGGGTATAGCAATGCTATGATACCCCCCCCCCAACATTTTGTCAACAAATTAAGGCATATTTAAGTAAAATTTTTTCAATTTTTTTTCAGTCCACTCGAAATTTTCCGCCAAGCACCCAAAAAGCCGCAAAAAACAACAAAAAAAATCCCCCGCCAGAAGGCAGGGAATAAAAAACTTCGTCCCTATCGATTGCTATGTGTCGAAACTCATCCACCGCTCGTCACAGCATTCCCTCGATAGCACCAACCTCGCGCAAGGCTCGGTCGGTTCCGCTATCGGTCGGCTGTTCCTCTCCCCAACAAGTTTCGTTATACTCAACTCATTGGGGTCTCCTCTGCGACATACTCGTACTTCGCTCCTTTGTGTCGAAACTCATCCACCGCCGTTCGGCGGTCCCCCTTCTCTTGCGTCCTCAAGAGAAGGCTTAAAAATCCCCAACCTTGTTTGACACAGGAGCGAGTATGTTTCCCGAAAAATAATCTGCAACGAACACCTCACAACAAATTTTTACGAAGAAAAACACCCCAACCTTGTTTACCCGGGAGCGAGGGTGTTCGCACGCAAAACAATCTGCAACGAGGGCGTAGCCCGAAGCGAAGCCCGTTTTGCGGCGAATACCCGTGCGACTTACGTGTAGTAGCTGTTTTGGCGGTCGTTGACGGTGAGCGCGCCGTAGTTCGACTCGGACAACGACACTTCTATCACCGTGACGCCTTTTTCCATCTGTTTGCCGTTTTCGTCCGTCCACAGCTTGGCGTTGTAGAGTACTTTGTCTTTGAGTATAAGCGGGTTTTGGAAAAATGGGTAGGTGTGATAACCGCAGCACAACCCGTAGCCGAGGTAAATGCCGTCAAAGTAGCCCTTGAGGTTGTTGACGTGGTCGTGTCCGCAAAACAGCGCCTTGGTGCAGTTGCTGTTTTTGATGTAGCTGAACACGTCGGGGTGGTCGGTAACGCCCTCCGCATTGCCTTGATAAAAAATTCCCACGGTGTAGCCTTCGTCGCCCCACACGTACTCGCTTGCCTCTTTGTCGCTTTCGCGCACCACGCCCTTGACGTCGCTGATCGTCACGTTTGGCAGCTGCGCCTTTACCGCGTCGGAAACGCTCCTGCCGCACTCAAGCTCGTGCAGGTAGTACATGTCCGCAAATTGCTTGATGGGAATGTGGAAGAACATGCTGCTTTGCACGTTGGGGTTGCACTCCTTTATGCCCGCAACAGCCCACTCGTACCAATCCATTTGGTCCTGCCTGATCCAATCGTACACCCAATCGGTAAGGGCAACGTTTTCGGCGTCGGGGTACATGCCGGAATCCAAGCACACCAAGCTGTAAATGAGATTTTCCGCCGATTTGCTCCCCTTGAAAATGTTGACGAGAAAGTTGCTGTGCCCGTGTATGTCGCTTGGTCCGCAGTCGAACAGGCAGTACTTGTAGCTTTTGAGCATTTCGCTGATGGTATACTTGCTGCAATCGAATTGGCTGTCGTGATTGCCGAACACAAACGTCCAAGGCTGCTTGCGCTCCTCCATAAATTTGCAAAAATACTTGAATGCGTCGTAGGAGAACACCGACAAGGTCAAGTCGCCCGTCACCACGCAGATGTCCGGCTTTTCCTTTTTGATGGCGCGATCCAGCAAATCCATTGTTTTGGTGTCGCGAGTAAAACTGCCGAATTTTATTTGCGGGTCGGCAATTTGCATAATTTTCAATTCGTCGGCGTTTTTGTCTACCACCAACGACGGAAACAGATTCAAATCGAACTGCTTGCTGCCGCCGTCAAATTTGTAGCTGCCCCAGGCGCCGTCCGGTTCTTTTTTGTGTACTGCCGCGCGTATGCCGAAAACGGCGACAAGTATCAAAATGACGGCAAGGAAACCGCCCAAAATGGACCACACAATTTTGCGGCGTTTTTTGCGTTTTGCTTTGTATTCTTCTGTGTTTTTGTCTTTTTTTGCCATGATTTTTTACCTTTTGTACACCAATGATAACATAAAAAACCTTTTTGCGCAACACCGAATTTAAGTAAAAAGCCCCGACATTGCGGAGCTTTGAAAAATGCAAGCTATTCCTTTTTGAAAATTATTCTGCCGCAGTGTTCGCAGCGCATGTAGGTTTTGCCGGCAAATTGCGCGTCCACCTGCGCCTTGGGCATTTCCATTCGACAGCCGCCGCAACGCGTTCCGTCCTCCAAGGGCACAAACACGGGGTACAAACCGCCGTCCGCCACCTTTTTGTAGATGTTGAAAATGTTTTCGTCAATGGACTTTTTAAGCTCCGCTTGCCGCGTGCGAATTTCGTTTACGCGAGGCTTGACCTCGGCAGCCGCCTTGTTGAACTCCTCGTCGCACTTGCGGAAGCCCGCAACAAGACGCGGAAGTTTGGCGCTTGCCTCGTCAAACGCTTTTGAAATGTCCTCGCCGTCGCGCAAAATGCGTTTGATTTCCTTTTCCACGTTGTTAAGCTCGGCAAGCTGCTCGTTGAGCTTTTTGTTCATGTAGTTAAGCTCGTCCTCATCCTCGAGAGAGCCTATTTCTCGGGAGTGGTCCTCGATGATTTCCGTGATGTTTTGGACCGTTTGCTGCGCTTGCGCAAGCTGATTTTTAAGCTCCAAGGCGCGCGCGTCCAAACGGTTGATTGTTTCCTCGCACTCCTGACTTGCCGCTTTGTACTGACGGCGTTTGACAAAGCTTTCGTTTTTGCGAAGCTCGCGCTCGATGCGGTTCAGCTCGCCGTCCAGCTGTTGATACTGTAGCATTTCTTCTTGAATCATTGTTTTCCTCCCACGACTGCCAGCGCACGTTCCACAAGGCTGAGCCTTTTTTCAACGTCGGGGTCTTTGCAGTCACAAAGTATTTTTTTTAGTTTTGCCCTTTCCTTGTCAAGAAAAAGGCGAAAGTCCTCGCTCGGACAAAGCAGATTGGTTTTGCCGAACTCCAATTCCAATTCCGTCAACTGCTTGGGGCTGACTGCGCGCTCGGCGACAATCATGTTGTAAAACTTTCCGTTTTCGCACATCATCTCGTCCGAGACGATTTTGTAGCTCGTCTGAAGGTAAGCACGCACCTCTCGCGCGTTGCGATTGGGCTGTAAAACAAGACATGGGGGCGGAAAACTTGCTTTGGAGCAAATGGAAATTACTTCCAAGCCGCCCATACCCGCAATCACCGCGCAGTCCGTCTGCAGTTGTCCCAAGCCGTCGCGGCACAAAAACGTGCAGCTTGGGAGAAGGCTCGGCGGACAGTTGTCGCGCGCTTTGTTCAGGCTCAGAGCCGAAACGTCCACAAAAACGACATGCTTGGCTTTGCCGCCCACAAGCGCGTTTATGCCCACGTAGCCGTGGTCGCAGCCCACGTCGGCAAGCACATTGCTGTGTGGCAGTAACGAAACGAGCTTGTCAATCCTTTTGGTAGACATCAGTCAAGGTAGTCCCTGAGTTTTTTGGATTTGGTGGGGTTGCGCAACTTGCGCAGAGCCTTTGCCTCTATTTGACGAATACGTTCGCGGGTAACGTTAAATTCCTTGCCCACTTCTTCCAAGGTGCGTTGCTTGCCGTCGTCCAAGCCGTAGCGAAGGCGTATGACCTTTTCCTCGCGCGGGGTGAGCTTGTGCAATGCCTGAAAAAGCTGTTCGCGAAGCATCGATTGCGCCGCCACGTCGCTTGGGGGAGCAGCCTTGGTGTCCTCGATGAAATCCACAAGATGGCTGTCCTCTTCCTCGCCTATGGGCGTTTCCAAGCTGACGGGATCCTGCGCAATTTTTTGTATCTCCACCACCTTTTCCACGGTGATTCCCATGTAGTCGGCAATTTCCTGTGGGGTGGGTTCTCTGCCCAATTCCTGCAACAAAGCGCGTTGCGCGCGCACCTGACGATTGATGGTTTCCACCATGTGTACGGGTATACGTATTGTGCGGGCTTGGTCGGCTATGGCACGGGTGATTGCCTGTCTGATCCACCAAGTGGCGTAGGTGCTGAACTTGAAGCCTTTGGTGTAGTCGAACTTTTCCACGGCTTTCATCAAGCCCAAATTGCCTTCCTGAATGAGATCCAAAAACAACATTCCCCTGCCAACATAACGTTTGGCTATGGAAACTACAAGACGCAGGTTGGCTTCGCTTAGCTTTTGTTTGGCTTCCTCGTCGCCGTCCAGCATGCGTTTGGCAAGCTCGGCTTCCTCGTCGCTGGAAAGCAGCGGCACCTTGCCTATATCCTTGAGATACATCTTTACGGGGTCGTCCACCGCCACGTCGCCGATGTTGCGGTAAAGCGCGGAATTGTCCTTTTCGAACGTATCTACGATTTTGACGCCGTTTTGTTCCAGATAACGGTAAATTTCGGCATTTTGCTCGGGCGTGAGGTCGGTGTTTTCCAAACGGGACTCTATGTCCTCGTAAGAAACCTTGGTAACACCGCCGCTCTTGATGTCCTCCAGCAAGCCTTGAAGATATTGTTGTGTGATTTCCATGTTTCCTCCTAACTTTGTCTCATGTCGGTAATCTTTTTGCTAAGCTCGGCAAGTTGAGCGAGCAGCTCGCCGTTGTCGGGATTGTCTTTGATTTGTTTGGTAAGCTCCTCGCGTTTGAGCTTGAGCTTTTCCACGGTTAAAAGCCGCCTACATTCGTAAAAATAGCGTTCGTTGACGGCGCGCTTTTCCTTTGACAGGTCCACGTCGATGATTGCGGAGTACTGCTCCTGTCGGGCGTTGGGACACACCGTGTACAGCATGTCCATTGTCGGCTTTACGCCGCGGCTTCGGCAATCCAGAATGTAATCGAACACGTCGGACAGAAAAGCGGAATTGCACAGCGGCTTTTCGTCAACGGAAGCGTAGCTTTCGCCGCTAAGTATGCACGCCGCAACAAAGTACTTTGCCTTGTCCTCCTGCGAAAGGTTTTCCCCTTCAAGCTCGGGCACTTTCTCTGTGGATTCCGTCAGCTTTCGGCGAAAGTAGTCCTCGCTGTAGCCCGTTTTGAGCGAAACGGACGTGATATAGCGCGCTTGCCGCACGTCGTCCAGCGATTTGAGCATCGTCAACGCGCCCTTGACGTACTTTGGCAACGCGTTGTTGCGTTTGGCACTGTCCGCGCTGTCGATGGGAAAAGCGTTTTCCAACAGCTTGAGCTTGTAGTCGGGCAGCGGCAACGCTTCCTCAATCAGCTTGTCAAATGCGTCCGAACCGTACTTTTTTATGTATTCGTCGGGGTCGAGCTTTTCGGGAACGGTCATCACGCGCACTTCCAAGCCGGCTTTGTCAAGCAGGTCCATTCCCCTGACGGTGGCTTTTTGTCCTGCGGCGTCGCCGTCATAGCAGATGTACACCGTGTCGGACAATCGGGAAAGCCACTTGGCTTGCTGTTCGGTAAGAGACGTACCCATGCTCGCGACAGCCCCCTTGAAGCCCCCTTGGTACATGGCAATGACGTCCATGTAGCCCTCCACTACCACAAGATTGCGCAATGCTGTTTGCTGTTTTTGCTCCTTGGCAATGTTAAGGGCAAAAAGGGTGTCCTTTTTTACAAAAATGGGCGATTCCGACGTGTTTTTGTACTTGCCGTGCGAAATTGTATAGTCGTCCAAGCCCCGTCCGCCAAAGGCGATCACCTGCCCCTGCATGTTGAAAATGGGCACTATCAGTCTGCCTGTCAGCGCGTCTACTTCGCCGCGAGGATTTTGCTGCAGCACACCGCATTTGACGCAATCCTCCACGCTGAAGCCCTTGGATTTGAGGTGCTTGCTCAACGAAAAGCTGTCGGGCGAGTAACCTATTCCGAACTTTTTGACTGTTTCGTCGTCAAAACCGCGCTTTGCCATGTACTCGCGCGCCACCTTGCCCACATCGCTGTAATATGCCCGATAGTAAAACCGCGCGGCTTCTCTGCAAATTGCAAGATAGGTCTCCCGCTTCTTTTTGCGTTCGCGAAATTGATTGTCGTCACGGGCGGCGGCGTTTTCCGGCATGGGAATTCCCGCACGCTTGGCAAGTATCTCGCACGCCTCCACAAAGGTACAGGACTCGTATTTTTCCACAAATTTGATAACGTCGCCGCTTTCGCCGCAACCGAAACACTTGTAAATTTGCAAATTGCGATTTACGTTGAAGCTCGGCGTTTTTTCTCCGTGAAAAGGACAGCGCGCCAAAAAACCGGACCCGCTGCGCCTTAGCTCCAGATAACCGCCTATAACGTCAACTATGTCGTTGTTGCGCTTTACTTGTTGAATAAAATCCGACCAATCTGCCATTTGTTCCCCGCGCGCATAATTTGCCTTGCGTAAAGTTTTTCAAAAACAATGCAAAGCGACAAATATACACTTTTTCCTATTTATAAATACAGTCGAAATCAAAAAATTCCTCTAAAACAGAGGAATTTTGTGCCAAAAATCTTTGGTTTTTTTATCTGTTTATGATATCTTTTACCTTCATCAAACGAACCGTAGCGGCACGTTCGTTCTCGTCCAACTTCATTTTGATGTACTTGATGGTCTCCGTAAGCTGCGGTATCATGATGTTTTCCAGAGCGTTGACGCGGCGTTTGTTTTTTTCTATTTCTTCCGCCAACATGTTGCAGGTTTTTTCCGTTTCCGCAAGCTCAACAAGCTTTACGATGACGGCGTTTAGCCCGCGTAAGCTGCCGTCCAACTTGGGCGTGACGGTTAAAAAGCTGTACGGGTACAACTCTCCGCCGTTGTCGTCAATCTGCATTTGCGGAACTTCGATGCCCATCACCTTGCGTTTGGAGCAACGAAGCGTTATCGTGCGGGAGGGTATAAGAATGGCTTCCTCCACTACGCGCTCGTCCTCCACGGCGCGTGCGTCGGCAAAAGCGTTCAGCGCGGCGCAAAGCTCCTGCTCGGTTTGTTCGCGCAGGCGTTTGTTTTCCTGCGCCAACTCGATAAAACGGCGAATCATCTCGTCCGTTTTGTCCTTGAGCAGCTTGTGACCTCTTACCGCGGTTTTAAGCCTGCCTTGCAGCCGCTTCATTTCCATGCGGGTTGGGTTGACATTCAAAACAGCCATCTGTTACTCCTCTTGCTGCGGTTTGTAGTACTTGTCAAGCATTTCTTCCGAAATACGCTTCAGCTCGCTGCGCGGCAAAATTCCGAGCAGCTCCCAACCGAGGTCAAGCGTTTCCTCTATGGTGCGGTTGGTGTTGAAGCCTTGCGCAATGTAGCGTTTTTCAAACTCCGCCGCAAATTTGGCGTAGAGCTTGTCGGTGTCGGAAAGAGCCGCCTCGCCCAATATTGCCGAAAGCTCCTTTGCCTCTTTGCCCTGCGCATAGGCGGAAAACAATTGGTTCATTGTGCTTGCGTGGTCCTCGCGCGTTTTGCCCGTGCCTATACCCTTGTCTTTCAGACGGGAAAGGCTGGGCAGCACGTCTATCGGCGGATTGAAGCCGCGTTTGTACAGCTCGCGCGAAAGAATGATTTGCCCCTCGGTGATATAGCCTGTAAGGTCCGGAATGGGATGCGTTTTGTCGTCCTCGGGCATGCTGAGAATGGGTATCTGCGTTATGCTGCCCTTGCACCCGTGTATACGTCCCGCGCGTTCGTATATCTGCGCAAGGTCGGTGTACATGTAGCCGGGGTAGCCGCGACGTCCCGGTACTTCCTTGCGCGCAGCCGACGTTTCACGCAGAGCCTCGGCGTAGTTGGTGATGTCGGTAAGTATCACAAGCACCTGCATGTCCTTTTCAAATGCAAGGTACTCCGCCGCCGTCAACGCCATACGCGGCGTGGAAATACGTTCGATTGCGGGGTCGTTGGCAAGGTTGATAAACATCACCGTGCGTTCGATTGCGCCCGTTTTGTTGAAGTCCTTGATGAAGAAATCCGCTTCCTCGTAGGTGATACCTATTGCGCCGAACACCACCGCAAACTTTTCGTCGTTGCCGAGTACTCTTGCCTGACGGGCTATCTGCGCCGCCAACTGCGCGTGAGGCAGTCCGCTTGCGGAAAACACAGGCAGCTTTTGTCCGCGCACCAGCGTGTTCAAGCCGTCTATAGCCGAAACGCCTGTTTGTATAAACTCGTTTGGGTAGTCGCGCGCGTAAGGATTGACGGGTTGACCGTTGATATCCAACCGCTCGTCGGCAATGACGGGCGCGCCGCCGTCGATGGGTTCGCCCATGCCGTTAAACACTCTGCCAAGCATATCTTCGCTTACAGCAAGCTCGAGACTTCTTCCCATAAACCGCGCTTTTGCAGTGGAAATTTTCAACCCCTGAGTGCCCTCAAACAACTGAACGAGGGCGCGGTCGCCGTCCACCTCAAGCACCTTGCCGCGTCTGATTTCGCCGTTTTCCTGCTTGATTTCCACAAGCTCGTTGTAGCTTACCCCGCTGACGCGGTCCACCAACATCAGCGGTCCGACCACTTCGCGAATGGTTTTGTATTCCTTAAGCATTGACGCCTCCTCCGCTTACAAGCGCATTTATTTGTTTTTTGATGTTGCGCAAAATTTCGTCAAAGCGGTCGAGATGTTCTTCCTCTATGTACTTGCTTCGACCTATTTGCTCTCTTACGGGCAGGTTGAGCAAATCGTTCAGCTCCGCGCCCTTGTCAAGTGCGTCCAACGCCTCATGGTAAAAGGTCAAAATAAGTTTCATCATTCGATACTGCTTGTCGAGAGAAGAGTAGGTGTCCACCTCGTGGAACGCATTTTGGTGCAGATAGTCCTCTCTTATGGACTTTGCCGTTTCCATTGTCAGACGGTCGCGTGCGCCGAGCGCGTCCATACCCACAAGTCGGACAATTTCGTTGAGTTGATTTTCCTCCTGCAACACAAAGCTCAACTCCGTTTTGAGTGCGCCGAAATCCTCTGCCACGTGTTGCGCATACCAATCGGCAAGCGCGTTGTCGTAGAGAGAGTAGCTTGTAAGCCAATCTATGGCGGGGAAATGTCTGCGATATGCAAGCTGCGCGCTCAATCCCCAAAACACTTTGACAATGCGCAACGTGCCTTGGCTTACAGGCTCGGACAAGTCTCCGCCCGGAGGGGAAACCGCGCCTATGGCGGAAATTGCGCCCACAACGTCGTTACTGCCCAAAACGTGAACAATGCCCGCGCGCTCGTAGAACTCCGCTAAACGGCTGGCGAGGTAGGCAGGGTAACCCTCCTCGCCCGGCATTTCTTCGAGACGTCCGCTCATTTCACGCAACGCCTCTGCCCAACGAGAGGTGCTGTCCGCCATGATAGCCACCGTGTAGCCCATGTCACGGAAGTACTCCGCAATGGTTATGCCCGTGTAGATACTTGCTTCTCGCGCGGCGACGGGCATGTCGCTGGTGTTTGCAATCAACACCGTGCGCTTCATGAGCGGTTCGCCCGTGCGCGGATCTTTCAGCTCGGGAAACTCGCGCAGCACGTCCGTCATTTCGTTTCCGCGTTCGCCGCAGCCAACGTACACGATTATGTCCGCGTCCGCCCACTTTGCAAGCTGATGTTGCACGACCGTTTTTCCGCTGCCGAAGGGACCGGGAACTGCCGCCACGCCACCCTTTGCAATGGGAAACAACGTGTCGATTACGCGCTGACCCGTAACCATGGGCAGGGTGGGTGCCATTTTGGATTTGTAAGGACGTCCTTTGCGGACGGGCCAACGTTGCAACATGGTAAGGTCCTTTCCGTTTACGATCGCAACAAGCTCCGCAACGGTGTAGTCCCCTTCTTCGGCGACAAAGTCCACTTCGCCGCCTGCGCCAACGGGCACAAGAATTTTGTGCAACACCACCTCTGTTTCCTGCACGGTGCCGATAACGTCTCCCGCAATTACGCTGTCCCCTACTTTGACGGTGGGAACAAAGTGCCACTTGCGGTTGCGGTCGAGAGAGTTGACCTCTATGCCTCGACCGATACGGTTGCCCGACACCTGCATCAGCATGTTAAGCGGACGTTGAATACCGTCGAAAATGCTTTCGATAAGCCCCGGTCCAAGCTCGACGGAAAGGGGCGCGCCCGTAGAAACGACGTCGTCGCCCACCTTTAAGCCGCTTGTTTCCTCGTAGACCTGTATGCTTGCTTTGTCGCCTCTCAGCTCGATAACCTCGCCAATTAGCTTTTTGTCCGAAACCTTTACCACGTCGTACATTTCAACGTCGGCAAGTCCCTCGGCAACGATAAGCGGTCCGCTGACCTTTACGATTTTTCCTGTCATTGTTTGTCCTCTTTGTTGAAAATTACGTCCACGCCAATTGCCTTTTCCACGTCGCTCTTGATACCCTGTTTGCCAAAGCCCGTAGGCTTGACTCCCGTCGGAACGGGCACGACCGCAGGGTAAGTCTGAAGCTTTGCCTTTGCAAGCGTCTCGGGAATTTGCTCGGCAAGACTTTCCGCAATGAACACCACTGCGTAGCGTTCGACGGAAAGTTTTTTTACGAGCAAAGCCGCTTGTTCGGCGGTTGTGGCGTCAAAAACTTCCACTCCCACCGCCTTGAATGCAAGCACGCTGTCTTTGTCTCCGATAACTGCAATTTTGTTAGGCATGAGCGTTTATCTTTTCCTTTATTTTTTCCTTGTCTACGCCCTTTTTGACGTCGGAAAGCAACCGCCTCAACAGCTCTGTTTCCTCCACCTTGGCGTAAAAATATTCTATTGCCGGCTGAATGGAAAGCGGATCGGCAAACTGCGCTACAAGCCTGCGACGCAGCGTTGCCAATTCCATTTCCGGATCGGCGCTGTTAAAAAGTTTTTTGTACTGTTCGGGAACTGTCGCCGAAGAGTCCCCTTGCCACAGCCCGAAAAGCGTTTTCCGCTTGAGTGTGCCGCCCTCTATCAGCCAATTTTCCAACTGCTCCTCGTTTGCCTCGGGCAAGCGTTTAAGCAAAACCAAATTGGCGGCGTCCGTTTGCAAATCCGCAAGCTGAACAAGCAAGCGCGACATTGACGACCTTGCCAAACGTCTTGTTTCCGCAAAATATGCCTTGTCTAAAAGTCTGTCTATGAGTTGCGGACTTCTGTTGCCGTTTGCAAACTGCGCGTCCGCCTCATCGCAAGACTCGGCAAAAAGGCGCGGGAAACGGGAATAGTCGTCGTTAAGAACAAGCTCATGCAGCTCTTGAGGCGCAAAGGAGGCGTTTTCAAAGCAGTATGTCACGTAGTTTGCGCGGGCATACTTGCCCTTCATCAACACTTTCAGATTGTGACAATCGTATTTGCACAGCAAAAAGCGCAGTGCACTTTGATTGGTACACAACTCCTTGATTTCGCAAAGGACTCTCTCCAATTCGACCCGAAGAGGCAACTCGCAATCCGAGCCGTCAGTGGTATACCCACATTCGGCAAGCACTTTGAGCGCGTCGACAACGCTGTTGCACTCCGCAATGCGCACATACTTGTCCTTGCCGAGAAGCTTGTTGGAAAGAACCGCTATTCTGCCGTTGGCGTAAAGCTGTTCGCTACTCATTGCGCACTCCCAGCTTTACCGCAACCTTAGCTTCCGTCTGCTCGCGAAGGTAACGCACCACGCTTTTAAGGGTGCAATCCTTTTCGTAACCGTCCCCTTCCAGCACAATTCCGCCGTCGGCTCTGATCAGCTTTTTGCCAAGTTTCAGATCCTTGTCAAATCCGTCCAACCACAGCTGTGTTACCTGTTTACTGTCCGCATGCGTGACGTACACCGTTTCGCCTTGCTCGGCGTACTTGACAATCAGCTCTCCTATAAAATCCAATCTGTCGGCAGCGTTCATAGCCGCAAGACGGTTGTAAGCCTCATCGTAGCAGGAAGTTACAAGCTGCTGTTTTGCCGCCAAACGGTATTTGCGCGCGTTCAACTCGGCATTGGCGCGAGCGTTGCGCATATACTCCTCACGCGCAAGCTTCAAACGAGCCTCGAGAGCTTCACTGTCCGCTTCTATCGCGCTTTGCGCGGCTGCAACAGTTGCTTTGGCTGTAGCCTCTGCGTCGGAAATTATTTGTTTGCAGCGTTCGTCGGCGTCGGCAAGTATTTTGTTTATGATGTTCTCTTTACCGTTCATTTCCGATTCCTATGCGCCAAAGGCGTTTCCAAAGAATATCGCCGCCGCTTTACCTGCTTCTTCCACGGTTTCCTGCACCTCGGGACGCGTTACGATTTCGCCCACCTTGTCTACGGGAATGTAATTCAACATAAGAATGGAAGCCACCATGCCGAGCAAAGCGTAGAACTCGATCATTGCGGGGAAAATGATGGACTTTGCTGCGATTTCGCTGCGTTTACCCACTGCCACAATGGTTGTTGCCGCACTGCGTCCCTGCAAAATGGCAGAAACAGTGCCGCCAATCATCATGGGAACGCAAGCCGCAAACACGTACCACCCTTGAGCGTTTATTTGCGCCCAATTGACAGTTTGCGTGCCGAGATTAGCCGCCGTGGGCAGTGCGTTTGCACCGAGAATGGCAATCAAAAAGCCGTAGATACCCTGCGTTGCGGGCAACAGCGACAAAACGATCACCTTGCTGAACTTGCTTGAATCCTCGGCAAGCACGCCTGCCGCGGCTTTGCCCGTAAAGCGCAAGCCGAGTCCCGAACCGATACCGCACAAAAGCACGGTAAGCGCAAGACCGATAATTCCTATTGTTAAACCTGTCATTTTTGTTCCTCCGTTGGGAATTTTTTTGTTATTGTATATTGTTTCCGATCGCGCAAGCGCAATCGGGAGCAAGCGTCATTTTACCAAGGTGTATTTTGTGTCGCTGCCAAAGGGCACAAACAGCTGTCCGTCGCCCGTGTAGAACTTTCCGAAAAACTCCACGTACTGCAATCTGCCGTTGTGTATGTAGACGGAGAGCAAGCCCATCACAAGGTTGAACAGGTGCGCAAACACCAACACCAACGCCGCAAGCGCGTAGCCGAAGCCGCCGCTGCCCCCTATCATTTTGCCCAAATCATTGACAACGCTTGCCATGATAGCGGAGCTGAGCATAAGTCCGAAAACGCGAATGTAGCTCATTATGTCGCTGAAGTAGTTGATAATGCCGTACGCGCTGCTGAAGCTTTTTACCACCTTTCCGAGAAAGCCCTTTGAGCCGAGTCCCGCGCACACAATGGCAACCGCAAGCGCGGCAAGGCACACGTACAAGCTGACTTGACTGACGATTTTCGGCAATCGCAACACCTCGTAAGGCTCGTAGCCCGCCATGTCCAGCGCGGAGTTGAAAATAGCCAACACAAATGCGGCAAAAACCACAATCCACGGAAAATCCGCAAGCCACGCGGCAAGATACTGCTTGTGCTTGATTTTTACAGCCATGTTGCAGCCGATACCCGCAGCCAAGTGTATCACGCCGAACAGCAAGGAAATGATCATCATCACCATCGGAAATTCGGCGGGATTGGGAATTATTCCGTTGTGCAGCGGATGATTTTCGGCGGGGAACACCTTGTCCCAAAAGGTGTAGCCGAACACGCTTCCGAACAACACTCCCACCACGATTGCCGCAATGCCGCAAATTCCGAACATTTGCAGCATCACCTTGATACCCGTTTTCTGCTTGATTGCAAATGTGGCAAACATGCCCAAAGCAAGCAACAGCAAGCCGTAGCCGATGTCCGCCATCATCAAGCCGAAAATTACAAAGTAAAACGCCGACATGACGGGGTTGGGGTCTATTTCGTGATAGTCGGGCACGGAATAGGAATTTGTTACAAATTCAAACGGTTCGGTAAATTTGTTGTTGCGCGTAAGCGTAGGAGCAAATTCGTCCTCCGCAATTTCGTCGAAGGTAAGCACCACGCTGTCCGACGCGCTTTTTATGCTTTGCTCCACTTCCGCTTCCTTTTCGGCGGGGTAGTAGCCCTCGAGTACAAATGTAGAGCCCGTTTGCTTGATGTCGCCGTCGGCGGCAAGCTTTTTTTCGCAAAGCAGCAGCCAATCAACGTACACCTTCCAGCGAGGCGTTTCGTCGGCAAAGGCGGCAATGCGCGCCACGCACTCCTTGGACTCCTCGCAAATGCCTTCTGTTTGACGTTCCAATGTCTCCGCGGTAACGCGGGGCAACACGTCTGTACTCAAACTGCATTTTGCAAGTCCCAATGACGCGGCGTTTTCGAAAAATGCCGCTTCGCTGACGTGCGCAACCACCGCAACCACGGCAATCGCGGCGTCGGCGTACAGCGTTTCAACCGTTACCGTGTCGTACTCGGCGGACAATTTTTGCAAATTTTCCAACTCAAGCGCGGGCAACTGCGACAACTGCACAATCGTCGTTTCCGTGTTGCGATACCAATTTGTGGGGTGAGGTAAGTCTCTGTACGGAGCAAGTTTTGCCAATTCCGCCTGTTTTTGCGCCAAAAGCGTCTCGCAGGAGGCAAGCTTGTCCTTCAAAGCGTAAAGCTCGTCCAACTGTTGTTCCGTTTCCTTGACGTGTTCTCCGAAACCGAGATAGTAGTCAAAGTCTATTTCCGTCCGAGGGCGAGCAAAGCTGTTTTTGGGCAAGGAAATTTTTTCTTGGCTCTTCTTGTGCGCGCCGTTGTACCTGCCCACCGTGGTCGTGACAAAATCAATGGCATTTTCGACGCGCGAAACGCGCTCAAGCACCTTTTCGCGTGCCTGAGATTCGTCCACGTTGACAAAGCTGTCGATGTCGGCGCTGCGTTTGAGCTGCACCGACTTGCTGCGTATCAGCGCGTCATATATTTTGTCCCTGTCGGCGTTTAACGCAAACAGAGTCAGCCTTTTCATTTTGACGATTGCCATTTACCTTACAGTGACTCCAAAATAATTTTTGTGGCGGCTTCCGCGTTTTTGCGCAATTCCCTTACTTCCTCATCCGCCTGTGCCTTGCGCTCTTCCAGCAGCTCCGCCGCCTTGGCTTCCGCTTGCTCGTCGGCGCGCGCAAGTTCCGACTGCAAATACTGTTTGGAGCTTGCAGCCGCTTCCTTACGCAGCCTTTCCGCTTGCGCTTCCGCCTCGGCGATGATTTCCGCCGCCTTGGCTTCCGCTTGCTCAACGCGGCGTTTTGCCTCGTCCTCCGCTTGTAGAATGGAATTTACAACCTCGTCGATCATGTTTGCTCCTATGGTTCTATTTTGTCTACGCGGCGGGCGTGTTTGCCGCCGTCGAAGGGTGTGTTCAAAAATTCGTCAACAATTTGCTTTGCGGTTTCGAAATCCACATATTTTTGTCCCATGGCAATCATGTTGGCGTTGTTGTGAGCGCGCGTCATGTGAGCCATGTCCGGGTTGACGCACAATGCGCAACGCACTCCACGCACCTTGTTTGCCACAATGGAAACGCCTATGCCCGTTGTACACACAACAATACCGCGTTCACATTCGCCGTTTGCCACGGCATTTGCGGCAGGACGGGCAAAATCGGGGTAGTCGCAGCTTTCGGCGTTTGTCGTGCCGAAGTCTACCACGGTGTGCCCAAGTTGGCGCAGATAGTTTGCCACGTTCGTTTTCAGCTCAAAACCGCCGTGATCGCACGCCAAAGAAATTTTCATCTTTCACCTCAAATCAGATTGTGTCCGCAAGCTCTCAAAAGCCTGTCAAGCACTCCGCGACTTGCGGGACCGTCGTAAATACCGTTTTTGCTTTGACAAAATTCCGCAATTATAAAGTCGTACTTTGTTTCCAGCATGCGCATTGTTTCAAAAAGTTTGGTCGCGGCGTCGCCGTCGTCCAAGCCCATGCTTACGGCATTTCTACCGACGAAACGCAGTGGGTCGTGCGCCCACAGTACGGGGTTGTAGCCCTCGGCGACCTTTTGGTCGTAGAAAGCGCACAGCTTGTCGAAATCGTCGTCAAGAGCCAACACCATCGGCACTTTCGGCGCATAGTGCTTGTAGCGTATGCCGGGGCTGTTGACCTTGGAATCGGGATCGGTAAGCAGCTTTACCTGCACGCCCAAAAGCTGCGAAAGGTGTTCCGCAGAGACGGCTCCCGGTCGCAGAATTATGGGTTCTTGGCGAGACAGATCCAACACCGTGGATTCTATGCCCACCTCGCACGGCGCGCCGCACAGCACCGCCGCAATTCGTCCGTCCATATCTTCCCTGACCCGTTGCCACGTTGTGGGGCTGGGACGTCCGCTGATGTTTGCGCTGGGCGCGCTGACGGGTACTGCCGCCGCTCGGAGAAATTGCCTTGCCTCGGCAGACTGCGGCATACGTATCGCCACGCTTGGCAGTCCCGCCGTAACAACGTCCTTGATAACGCTCCTTTTGGGCAACACAATGGTGATTGGAGCGGGCATTACGCGCTCTATGACGGTTTTTGCGTAATCGTTGATTTCGCTTGCAATGTCGTAAATCTGCGATTTGTCGCAGATGTGTACAATGAGCGGATTGTCCGACGGACGCCCTTTTGCCGCATAGGTTTTGGCGACGGCGTTTTCGTCCAAAGCGTTTGCGCCCAAGCCGTAGACCGTCTCGGTGGGAAACGCCACCAATTCTCCCGCGCGTATCAACTCGCCCGCATGCGACAAATCTCGTTTGTTGAATTGCAAGTACTCTGTTTGCATATAGTAGATTTTATCACATAGAATCGGTTTTGTAAACTCTTGTTCGTCGCCGTCAACAAATTTATAACATTTTTCAACGGGTTTACAAAAAAACGAGGCGTTCCCTCGTCTTTTCGTCAATCGCCGTTACATTTGGGCAAGATATTCTTCCAAAGCAAGCGCAAGCTGATCGGGGCAGGACGTGCCTTTGAAACCGCACTTTATGCCCTTCAAACGGCGTACCGCTTCGTGAATTTCCATTCCTTCCACCAATGCGGCTATTCCTTGGGTGTTGCCGTTGCAACCGCCAAGATAGTGAACGTTTGTAACCTTGCCGTCAATCACATCGAAAGTTATTTGGCGCGAACAAACGCCTTTGGGCGTGTACTGCATAGTTTTTCTCCTTGAAAATGTTATTTTTTTTGATCCCATGTCCTTTTTTTGAAATCAATCGGGGTTGAATTCCGTCACATTGCTGCCGTTGTTCCACAGGCTGTCCAACCCGTAGATTTCCCGCGTGTCCTTGTGGAATATGTGTACTATCACCTCGCCGTAGTCCACCGCTATCCACCTGCCCTCGGAGTAGCCTTCCTTTCTCACGGCAAATTTGCCCTGCTTTTCCAGCTGTTCCTCGAGGTGATCGAATATCGCCTTTACCTGCGGAATGCTGCGTCCCGAGCAAATAACAAAGTAGTCCGCAATGTCGCTTATACCGCGGATCTCCACGATTTTGATGTCGGTTGCCTGCTTTTCCGCAAGCACCTTGCAAATTTGTTGAACGGTGGCAAAAGCCTCTTTTACTTCTGTCATCTTACCCTCCTTGTTTTACTTTTTTTTGTTTTCTTCCTGTTGTAAGGACTCCGCGACAAGCGGTTGGAGACCGAAATCTTTTGCGCAGTACCGGCGGACCGTCAACTCGCTCAACGGGCAGAGACTGTCGCAGTGGCGTTCCAAACACACCTGATAGGCTTCTTTCAGACAGGCAACAAACTGATCTTCCAATGTGCCCCGTTTAAGATGCTCCAACGGGTAGGGACGGGTGTCCTCCGTTTTGTCCGCAACGTACACGATTTTTTCCAATTCGCTCATGTCGGGACGTCCCGTTGTGTGGAACGTTATGGCGTCGAGTATCTCGGGGTCGTCTATGCCGAAGTCCTGTTGAGCAACGTACTTTCCCAAAAAAGAATGTACCACCGAATCGGGCAAATCTCCCTGCGTAAAACGGTACTTGCCGTAGTCGCTTTGGGGAACGGACTTTGCCACGTCGTGGAGCAAACACGCCACAAAAGCCTTGTTCTTCAGCTCGTCGCGCGCCAACTCCTGCCCACGCTTGACGACGTAAAACGTATGCTCGAAACGCCGAGGCGTAACATATTGTTTGACCTTTTGCGCCATTGCGCGGTAAGTGCTGTACAAGCCGTTGTTCAGCACGTAGTCGTCAACATCTTTAGGCACAAGCTCGCTGTTGTTCATTCCAAACTCGTAACGCAGGCGTATTTCCGTGGAGCTTACGGACGTAGGCTCGGTTTGCAGAGTTACCACCTTTGCGCCGAATTTGCGCGTCACTTCCCGCAACGATTCGACGGGAGTGCTACCGCCGCGATCGACGACGGCAAGCGTGCATAGCTTGGCGATCTGTTCGGGTTTGTACCACTTGTCAAAACCGAGGAGGCTGTCGCCGCCTATCACCAGATACAGCTCGGCTTTTGGGTACAGCCGCTTGTAGTGACTCAACGTTTCCACCGTGTAGCTTTTGCCCGACTTGTTGATTTCGTACTCGTCCACCGCGGCAACGCCCTCAAACGCCAGACGGCACAATTCAAGACGCGTTGCTTTGTCTACGTCGCAGCTTTTGTGGGGCGGATCGCCGCAAGGGATCACAAACAGACTGTCTAAACCGAGCTGTTTGACGGCTTCGACAGCCATGCCAACATGGGTGTTGTGCGGCGGATTGAAAGTTCCGCCGAAAATGCCTATTTTCATACTGTTATTTTACATTATTTTCAAAAACATTTCAACAAAAAACAGTTAAAAATGGCAATAATATCGATATGGCAAAAATATTGAACACCGTTTTGAGCATGATAGGGATTTTTTTGCTGTGTTTTTTGTGGATCGTGTACTGCACAAAGAACACGCTTGTCGCCGCTTGGTTGTCGGCAATCGTCGCTTTGGCAGCCGCTTACCTGATTTACCGTGCGCAATCGGAGTGGAGCGCGCGCAAAAACAGCAAAAGAGCGGAAACAAAAAAAATTTCCGCGTTGGCAAACATGCTTCGCTTCGGCGAAAACAATGCCGAACTTGTGGGAGAAATGATGCGTTACTACCGCTTTGACGCGCAAAACTTGGGGCAGGACGACCTTGTGGCGCACAAAAACGGCAACACCTACTACGCTGCGCTGCGTTACGCCGCCGATTCGGCAAGCCGTGAAGAAGTTGTTCGCGCCGTTGTCGCCGCAAAACGCGCAAAAGCGTGCAAATTGTTTTTGTTTGCTCACAAAGCAGACAAAAGCGTGCTTGAATGGGCAAGCGAAGAAATGCCCGTAAGCCTTGTTGACGTGGCAAACCTTTACGCTTTGTTGGAGCAGGCAGACCGTTTGCCCGAGCTTACTTACAAAAAATCCCACCCCATAACGCATTTTTTGCCGAAATTTGCTTTCAATCGACGTCGATTCGGTTGGTATGCGGCAACAAGTCTTTTTATGCTTGCGCTGACTATGGTGTCATTTGTCAAGTGGTACACGCTGGGCTGGGCAACCGTCAGCATGCTGCTTGGAGTGTACTGCCTTGTCAACAAACGCTACAATGCTTCGCCCACTGCCGTCACGTTGGATTAGCTCGCCAAGTCGCGTAGAGAGAGGAACGGTAAGCACCAATTCTTCCAACTCGGCAATGTCAAACACCGCAAGCGTGCGCATGTCCTTGTCAACAACTTCCAAACAGTACAAAAAATTGCCTTGCATTCGCTTTGCCACGTCGGACAAAGTGTTTTTTTTGTCAAAAACAAGCGTTTTCTTTTCCATACCCTTTTTGAAAAAATGTTCGCGATTGATGAGCGCGGTTCGCGCGTAGGACTGACGTCCGTTGGCAAACGCGCCGGAAAACAATCCCACGGCAAACAGTCCCAGCGCGAAAAGCTTGGTCGGAGTGAACAGCGACGCCACAAAAATGCCGAACGTCGCAAGGGAAAAGCCCACCGTACACCACTTTGTTACGGCAAGCGCGCGCAAGCCCAACCGTTTTTCAAACAGCCCCGTCAGCACGCGTCCGCCGTCCAACGGGTAGCAGGGGAGCAAATTGACGCAAGCCATTGTGAGGTTTGCCGTAAAAAACACCTCGGTATAGTAGTAGCTGTCGGGAAAAAGCCACCACAACGACAGGCACAGCAGACACAAACAAAAATTCGCAATCGGACCTGCCAATGCAATTTTTATGCGGTCGGCTCCGTTGACGTCCTGAAAGTCGCCGTACAGCACCGCGCCGAACAAATCCAAGCGTATTTCCGTTGTGCGGTAGAACAGCTTGTTTGCCGCAATGTAGTGAGCCGTTTCGTGCAAAAGCACCGCAAAAGAATACATGGCGGCAAAGTACCCCTGACGGAATACTGTCGCCACCACGACAAACAACCAAAAACTCGGTTGAACCTTTACTTTCAGACGTTCCACGTTAGCTGCGTTTCGCTACCCACCACATCTACGACGGCGTCGCCCACCGTCAAAGTGGCGCAAAACGTGTCACTATACTTTGCAAGCAAGCTGTTGACGCTAACCTCGTCCCCCACCGCAACGTAAATGTCCGTCAGTTGACTGTACACAATGCAAAGCTTTTCGTCCACCGCCACAGTCACCGTGCCTTCGCCCACTGCCGTAACCTTGCCGTCCGTAAAGGACAACGCCGCTCTGCCTCCCGTAAAGCTTGCCACGCCGTCTGCCACTTCCACCAAATCGAGGTTGGAGGGAATTTCTATAACGTTCACGTCCGTCTTTTGTTGCGGAAGCGTAAACACCGATGTGGAGTAGGCTGCTTTTGCCGTTTGGAAAACATCCTTTGCAAACTTTCCGTCCACAAACAACAACGCCGCAAGCAATGCCACGCACAGCAGCGCGATTGCCGCAATTTTTACCGGTTTGGTAATCTTTATGTTGAATTTGCGCCGCGCCTTGCGGGGCTCGGGGTCCTGCTCTACATAGTTACGTTCGGAATAGGACACGTCCAACCAATCGCTTTCCTCTGCGTCACAAACAACGCTGCTAACACCGTCGAAATCCATTTTTGTACACCTCCGTTACACACAATACATTACGCGGCAAAGGTCGGCAATATTCCTACGCGTGAAAAGTGGGCTTAACTTTTTTTACCGAGACGGTCAGTATCAGATTGGAGTTTACGCCGCGTTCAAAAGTGACGGTCAGCCCGTCGTAATCCATATAGCTGCCCACAAGTCTGCTAAGCTCCGCAAAAAATTCCGTTTTGCGCATGTTGAATTTGTCGGCATACACCATTGCTTCGGCACGTTCAAATTGCCGCGACTTGTCGCTACGCATTGCGCTTGAGCTTGCGGCGCAGTTTGCCGAAAACACCCTTGTAGGGTGCAACGCAGTCGAAAATTTCGCACTTGCCGTCGTCCAAATTGGAAGCAAGCAAATCGAAGGGCGCGGCTTTGTCCTTGCGCACGTTGCAATTTACGTCGTCGTTTTCCGGCAAAACTCCCAACGCGTTACGTCCCAACAGACTGAACACTTCAAACGCCGAAAGCATCTCTCCGCTTGCAACAAGGTCTCCCCTCACGCGGTTGACAACAATGCTTACAGGCGTGTTGCCCGTCAATTCCGCCAACGTCTTGTCGGCGTCGCGCACGCTGCTAAGGTGGGGCGTCACCACCACGATTGCCTCGTCGGCGCAAGCCACCGCGCGGCGAAAACCGCTGTCGATACCTGCGGGGCAGTCTATCAAAACGTAGTCAAAGTTGTCCTCCAACCTCGACAAAACGCGTTTGATCTGCTCGGCGGAAATTTGTCTTTTGGCAAGGTGACAGCTGGGCATAACGTAAAGCGTGGGCTGGGACTCGTCTGCTATAAACGCCTGCGACGGGCGACAGCGGTTTTCGATGACGTCCACCAAATCGAACACCACTTTGTCCTCCACCTGCATAACAACGTCCAGATTGTTCAGCCCGATGTCCAAATCCATCAACAGCACTCTGTGCGCTCTGCGCGCCAAAGCAATTCCCAAGTTGGCGCAAACGGTGGTTTTGCCCACTCCGCCCTTGCCGCCCGTTACCACAATTTTGCGTGCCATTTTTTTCACCTCCTGCGCTTACCTGCCCATTGTACCACCAACCGCCCCGTCGAAACCGCCTTCGACAAAAGTCGTAGCCGCGCAATAGGACTAATTTTGACGAAATCGAACAACACGGACATTTGCCGTGCCTGCAATTTGAAAAAAATCGCCGCAAGCGCCGACGGCGCAAGGCGGTTTGACCACAAAAATACACAATTATTGCGATAATACACAATTATTGCGATAATACACAATTATTGTAAGCACACCGATGCAACGTTCGGGGGCACTAATATTGTAAACTAAACACATCGTCTTAGCCGTTTTGTGCGGTTATGGCGATGTTTTTTTGTTTAGAAAATAAAAAAAGGAGAAAACACAATGAAGAAAACTGCAAAAATAGTTGTTGCATTGTTGCTCGCAATGGTAATGGTACTCACCATGTTTGCGGCTGTTGCATGCGACAATCCCGAGGAAGATCCTTGCAAAGACGGACACAGACTTAAAGCCGTCCAAAGAAAGGAAGCTACCACAGAGGCTGCCGGCTACGAGGCTTACTGGGAGTGCCAGGACTGCCACAAAAAGTTCTCTGACGCCGAAGGCAAAAACGAAATTCAAAAACCCGTAGAGCTGCCCCAAATCACAGGTCCCACGACGCTTACTTACAATATTGCAACAATAGCCGACGACAATGAGTGGGCAAATAGTACGGGTTACTTGGAGTTTCCGACAGGAGATACGCATTTGACCATTACTGCTGCCGGAACACCTGTTAAAGCTGAGTATGGTTTGAACACCGGTAAATACTACGAGAACGGTGAAAATTGGCGTTTCTATCAAAATGAAAATTGCACTTTGACCTTCACCGTAGGTACAGGCTACAAATTGGTGTCAATCAAGATAACATATGTTGTTAAGAACGGCGGTATCTTGCAAGTTGTAGATGGCAACACCGTTGAAAGCGCGGCTACCTATGAAGTGACGACAGCACAACAAACAACTTGCGTTTTCACTTGCGGACAAACCGGAACGGCATCGAATGGTAATTTCCAAATTAGCGAAATCGTAGTTACTTATACCGCCGCATAACAAATCAAACAACAAAAAGAAAGAGTTGAGCGTTTGCCCAACTCTTTTTTTACCATTTGAAAACAATCGTTAGCTTTTTGGCTAAGTGATAATGTGTTAGTCTGCTAAACCCCAAAAATCAATGGTTGAAAATTGATAACAACCATTTGCTCCGGTTTGATTACTGTCTACAACTATTTTATAGTAGTAACCCTTGCCCGGGTTTGTAATTTGAAATTCATTCTCGCCTACTTTCATAGTAAGCTCGACAGTCTCGACAACAGTTGAAAAATCGGCATTTGATGCTACGATCAATTTGAAACTGTTTACAAAAGTGACTTCCTTTGTCATGGCGTCTACTTTCACTACAATTTTGGTAATCTGCTGCTCAATGGCTGTTTTTGTTGAAATTGTTGCTGCAGTTTCACCTGTTTGATCATTTCCTTTTCTGCCGCATCTTGCATTTCCCCAGCTACCACTATGATTATTTGTGCTAAATCCGTAAACAGTTAACGCCAAGCCATTACTATTTGTAGCCGTATAAGTTGAAATATATTGGTTGTCGTCGCCACTTGCGTCATTAAATAAATGCACGCTTTGCAATTTTTCTGCAAGCTTGGCATTTTCGTCAGCAGTTTCAATTTTGACTGTAACATTTCCGTGTAACGTAAATTTATAAGAATTTTCATTTGCAGCAGTCAAAACAGTATCATTTGCTTTTACGCTAACAATTTTTCTGCCTTGATTGGGAGTAACTGTAAATGAAATTTCACTACCATTTGTACCGCTTTGATTTAGGCCATTAACTGTGGCGCCGTTATCTGAGTTGAGCGTTATTGTTGATGTTCCTTTGGTGTTCTTTAACAACTGAACGTAGGTATAGTTGTTATCCGCATCTTTGTAACTTGAAAATTCTATTGTACCTTGATGGTTTTTGATATATCCTTTCAGCACGATAGTATCATTTTGATCGGGGGCGGGAGCATTTGCATCATTGCTCATCGTATAAACAATGATTTTTCTATCTGTATCTGTTAAATCTTGAAATGTAAATTGCTCATAATAACCTTTGGTATTGTAAGCAGGTTGCGTGAAAACTTTACCTGTTGCATAAACTACTTTTTGAGTGAAATCATCAGGCGATGCGCATTCCTCGTCTGCAAGAGCAAGGGCTTGTGCAACTGAAATAGGCGCCGTTTCTACACCATATTTTCCCGCCGCGGGGTCAAGTTTTTGAATTTCCACGGGTTTTTGAATTTCGTTTTTGCCTTCGGAGTCAGAGAACAGCTTGTGGCAGTTCTCGCACTCCCAGTAAGCCTCGTAGCCGGCAGCCTCTGTGGTAGCTTCCTTTCTTTGGACGGCTTTGAGCTTGTGTCCGTCCTTGCAAGGATCATCGGTATTGTTGCATGCAACCGCCGCAAGCATGGTAAGAACCATTACCATTGCGACCAACAATGCAACAACTATTTTTGCAGTCTTTTTCATTGTGTTTTCTCCTTTTTTTATTTTCTAAACAAAAAAAACATCGCCATAGCCGCACAAAACGGCTAAGACGATGTGTTTAGTTTACAATATTAGTGCACCCGAACGTCACTTCGGTGTGCTTACAATAATTGTGTATTATTGCAATAAAATTTTGCACAGCTATCCTCCGTAAAAAACTTCTATAACGTCGTGTACAAACTTTCGGATACGTTTTTATTGTACCATAGACCTCGCAGAGTGTCAATATTTTTGAGAAAAATACTTGTCGGAGAAAATTTTCCGAAGCAATTTGCGCCTGCCGCGCTTGGGTCGTTACTCGTCCATGCCGTAACCGCGCACCACGGCGTTGACGACATCGTAACCGTAGCCGCGAGCAAGCAAGTAACGCTGCAATCTTTGCAGGTTTTTGAGGTCGCGCTCCTTTGTGCGCATGTACCTTTCCGCAAGCAGTTTGGCGTTTGCAAGGGCTTGTTCGGGGTCCTCTTCGCTGTGCCGTTCGGCAACGGCGGGAGAAATGCCCCTGGCTACAAGCTCTTGTTTTATGCGGCGTTCGCCCTTGGTTGAGGAATTTTGCTCAACGTACATCGCAGCATACGCCTCGTCGTCCAAGTAGCGGTAATCCTTGAGTTTGGAAATTACGTACTCGACAACATCCTTGTCGTACCCGCGCCGCGAAAGATACTCGCGCGTTTGGCGCACCGTTTTGTACCCGCGCGAAAGCCAATCCACCGCCTTTTCAAATGCGACGGAACGCTCGCTGTCGAGGGAGGCCTGCTTGAGCTGCTCTTCCGTGATTTGACGACCGATTTTCAGTCCCAACTTCATCACCGTAAGCATCTCCAGCGCGCAGCAAAACTCGCCGTCTATGTACACGTTGGCGCGGGTTTTGTGTGATTTTTGTATTTGCAAATCGGTGATTGTAGGCATAAAAACAGCATAGCACAAAACTCTCCCCAAGTCAAGGTCCTTTGGCGTTACGCTGTCACATCACTTGTGCAGGGATCTGTACTTTTCCACCGCCGCGCGGTACTTGGAAGCCAGCTTGGAAATGTAGCTTTGGCGTTCTGCGGGAGTGAGGCGTTCCATATACTCCTTGTCCGCAAGCCGCATGATGGGATTGCTTACCAATTCGTCGCTTTCCAAAATGCTTACCACGCGGTTGTAAAATTCCTGTTCTTCGCAAAACCCGTCGTAATCGTAAATTCGGCGTTCCAGCATACGTCTGCCTTCTTCGCCCACCTTGCGCGTGTTCAGTCCAAGCGTTGCGGCTACCTTCTGTTCGTTGCGTATGTTGTCGTGGGCTTGCTCCCAAAAGCCGTTTTTCATCCGTTCCTTGGCGCGCTTGGCGTATTCTTTGAAAGTAGACATTTGTTCCTCCGATAAAAAATTGCACATTTTGCCGTTACTTGAAACAAACAAACGAAATTTGACGGAAAAGTTGCGTAAAATACAAACTGCCTACCGAGAACACTCGGTAAGCAGTTGCTTCTTTTGTAAAATCAGGATCTGTTGCGTTTGCGTGCAGCTTCCGCTTTTTTCTTGCGGCGCACGCTGGGCTTTTCGTACTGCTCCTTTTTGCGGAGGTCTCCGATGATACCGTCACGGGCGCAACGTCTCTTAAAACGGCGCAGTGCGCTGTCTAACGTTTCGTTTTCGCCGACCTTGATAGTAGCCATTCTTTTTCGCCTCCTTTCGGGTAGTACCGCTTTGATGCTGTATTATTATCTCATATTGTATGCCGTTTGTCAAACGTTACAGCGCAAGTTTTTTGCATATCTCGCCCAAATCCAATTGTTGTTTTCCCTCGAGCGGCCACATGTGCAAGCCGTCGTCGATTTTTCTCGGAATGATGTGAAAATGCAGGTGAAAAACCGATTGCTCCGCCGCTTTGCCGCTGGCATTGAACACGTTTACGCCGTCGAAGCCGCAATCTTCCGCATAGTGACGGGACACCACCCCAACCGCCTCGATTACCGCGTCGAGGTACTCTTTGTCGCAATCCAAAACGTTTGTAAAATGCTTTTTGGGCACTACCAAGGTGTGTCCGTAGGCGTCGCAGGCAATGTCGAGGAAGGCAAGCGCTTTGTCGTTTTCGTAAATTTTGTAGCAAGGAATTTCTCCGTTGACTATTTTGCAAAAAATGCAGTCGTTCATAATTTTACTCCTTTTGCGCCGTCCTCAAACGGCTCTTTTATTTGCACGTTTACAACCTCGCCGACGCTTGAAGCTCCGTCGAAATGCACCCGCAAGTATTCCTTTGTGTAGCCTTCCCAAAGACCGCCGCGTTTGCGCTCCGTCAAAACCTGCTGCGTAGTTCCCAAAAATCCGTTTGTAAAGCTGCGCTTGAGCTGCTGTTTGATTTGCCCCAACGCTTCGGCGCGTTGCGTTTTGAGGGCGCTGTCCGTGTCCTGCAATCCGAAAGCTGCCGTGCCCTCGCGCGGAGAGTAGGGAAACACGTGTATGTCGGCAAACTTCACCTTGTTGACAAAGCTGCACGTCTCGGCAAATTCATCATCCGTTTCGCCGCAAAAGCCCACGATAACGTCCGTTGTGATTGCCGCCGTCGGAAACGCCTTGCGTATTTTGCACACGGCGTCGTAGTATTGGGCGGTTGTGTACTTGCGGTTCATGCGCGCAAGCACTGCGTCACAGCCCGATTGCAAGCTCAAATGGAAATGGGGGCAAAAATTTACTTCCGCAAGGCTTTCAAGCAGCTCGTCCGTGATGACGCGCGCTTCGAGACTGCCCAACCGAATACGGGTGTCTGTGCCCTTGAGCGCGCGGAACAGCTCGGGCAAACTTTCTCCCGTGTCCTTTCCGAATTGAGATATGTCTATGCCTATAAGAACCGTCTCGGCGGAGTGCGCTTGCCGAACCTCTCTTACCACATCCGCAACAAGACGACTGCGACTGCGACCCCGAAGGTAGGGCACAATGCAGTAGCTGCAAAAATTGTTGCAGCCGTCCTGAATTTTGACAAAGGCGCGCGTGCGCTCCTGCGCGGAGAATATGCTTTCCGCAAATACCGACGGCAGCTGTTCCACGTCCACGCCGCGCTTTTCTATCTCGTCGACGATTGCCGTTTTGTTTGCAACACCCTTGACAAAAGTGACGTTTTCTATTTCTGCAAATTGCCGAGCGTTTTTTTCCGCCGCGCAACCCACTATCACCACTTTGCAGTTTGGGTTGAGCTTGCGCGCACGTTGCACCGCCTGACGGGATTTGCGCTCCGCTTCGCCCGTGACGGCGCAGGTGTTCAACACAAAAACGTCGGCAGGCACAAGTCCGTGTACCGCTTGGTGTCCCGCCGCGTTGAGGGCGGCTATTATTTGTCCGCTTTCGTATAGGTTGGTTTTGCAACCGAGAGTAAACACCGCAACTTTCATCTTACTTTGCCGCAAGCAGCACCGCTCGCCACTCGCCCTTTGCTTTGGTTTGAACAAGCTTGAATTTTTGTTTGTACAATTCCGTAACGCCCTGCAGCTTGGTATCCAAAATTCCCGACAAAATTACTTGCGTACCCTTTTTTACCACCTTGGAAATGTCTTTGTACAGCAGTTCCAGAATGTCCGCGGTAAGATTGGCAAACACAATGTCGAAAACACCGCTTGTTTTGTCCGTCAAGTTGCCCGTTTTGACAACGGCTCTGTCTGACAGCCCGTTGATTTGGGCGTTGTGAACAGCCACGTCCGTCGCTTGTGAGTCGATATCCACCAGCTCGGCGCGTTCCGCTCCGCAAAGCAGCGCGCACAAGCCAAGTATGCCGCTGCCGCAGCCCACGTCCAACACGCGCTTTTTACGCAGATCCAACTGTTCCAGCAGCTCCAGACACATAGACGTGGTTTCGTGCTGTCCCGTGCCGAACGCCACGCCGCTGTCCATCAAAAACACCTTTTTGTCCGTTTGCACCGTTTGCCACTCGGGGCAGATGACAAGCTTGTCCGTTTCTATGGGACGAAAGGTTTCCTTCCACTTGTCTACCCAAGCGTTGCCGTCCACCGTCGTAACTTCTATGCGCAAGCTGCCCGCGTTGTGCAATTCGGCAAGGCGACTACGTAAAAAATCGAGAACACGGCTTGTGTCCTCTGTGTTGCAATAGCCTTTTACCGTCACCTCGCTGCCGTAGCTGTTTTCAATGCCTTCCTCTTTGTAGTCCCAGCCGGGGTTGTCGTAAAGATCCTTTATGTCAAAAATACTTACGCCGTCCATACACACCTCGGAGAGGAAGTATGCAACCACTTCCGCCATTTCCGACGTTGTATAAATGGCAATTTCGCTGAAATTCATGTTGTTACTTGATGAGTATGTCTATGAGCAGCTTGGCGTTTTCCCACTCGCGCTTGTTGACCTCGTACATGTTGCGACCCTTTTCCGTGATCGTATAGTACTTGCGCGTTGCACCGACATTTTCGCCCCAATAACCCTTGATGCACTCCATGTCCTCCAGACGATGATATGCCGAATACAGGCTTTGCTCGTTTGGGACGTACAAATTGTTGGTCTTTTTTGCGATGAACTTGCGGATCTCGTTGCCGTACTTGGTGCCGCCCATCAAAGCGGACAGCACAAAGGTGTCGATGTGACCGCGCAGGAGATCGCTGGAAATTACTTTCATCTTTTGCTCTCCATACTATGTCTGTAATATAGATTATCAAAAACCGCAAAATTTGTAAAGCGTCAAAAGGGTATTTTTTGAAAAATAAAATATATTGTTTTTTTTCGCAAATATGAAACCTTGTGAAACAGAATACCAACTCGTTTCGGCGTTTTCAAGTCAATCTTCCCTAAAAAAACTTCCCTTTGCGGGAAGCCGAAAAGGGAAGTTGATGTTACTTTTGCGGATAGGTTTTGGCAATTTCGTCGAGAAATGCGCGGCGTTTGGAGTAGTTTTTCAACGAATTGTCGCTTTCGAATTGCTCCAAAGCCTTTTTCTGTCCGCGTGTTATGCCTTTGGGCACCTCGACGCTGACGGTAACGAACAAATCGCCCACCGCTCCGCGCGGAGTGCGTATGCCTTTGCCGCGGAAACGCAGTGTTTCACCATTGGACGTGCCCTCGGGCAGATTGTGAACAAACACGCCGTCCGGTGCGGGCACTTCTATTTGCCCTCCGCACACCGCCGTAAGATAGCTGACGGGTACGGTGACGTACAAATTGTAGCCTTCGCGCCTGAACAGCGCGCTGGGCTTGACGGAAAATTCCAACAAAAGGTTGCCGTTTCTGCCGTTGCCGCTTCTCGGGGCGTTGCCTTCGCCCGTCAGTTGCAACACAGAACCGTTTTCCACGCCCGCGGGAATGGTAACGTTGATGACCTTGTTTTTGGTTATCACGCCCTTACCGCCGCACGCCTTGCACGTTTCGGTGACGATTTTGCCCGTGCCGCCGCACTTGTCGCAAGCTCCGACGGTTATCTGTTGACCGAAAATGGTGTTTTGCACGTGTCTGACCTGACCGCTGCCGCCGCACTTGTCGCAAGTTTTGAGGTGAGCCTCGTCCTTTGCGCCCGTACCGTGACATGTGGGACACTTTTCCAACCGAGAAAAAGTGATGGGCTTTGTGCAACCCAAAATGGATTCCATAAACGTCAGCTCTATTTGATATGTGATGTCGCTGCCCACCGCCGCTTGAGAGCTTCTGCGCCGCGTTTTGCCGCCAAAGCCGAAAGCGTCGCTGAACATGTCGAAAATGTCGTCAAAGCCCGTTGCGGTAAAGCCGCCTGCGCCGCCGCCAAAGGGATTGAAGCCCGCGCCGCCTGCGCCCATGTCCATTTCTCCGCGATCGTACTTGCCGCGTTTGTCGGGATCGCCCACAACGGAGTACGCTTCGTTCACTTCCTTGAATTTTTCCGCAGCGGCATTGTCCCCGGGGTGAAGGTCGGGGTGATATTGTTTGGCGAGACGTCTGTAAGCCGACTTTATCTCGTCGGCGGTGGCGGTCTTTTCTACGCCCAAAATTTTGTAGTAGTCTTTTGTCGGCATTGTTACCTCTCTAAGCCAAAGCAGGAAGCCCTGTTGTTACAGGACTTCTTGCCCGCTGAGTTGTTTGTTGTTGATTGTAAATTACTTTTTGTCGTCGTCGTGAACGTCGTACTTGACTTCGCTGCCGTCCGACTGCTGAGCTGTTTGTTGAGCCTGCTGATAGAACTTTTGGAAAATGCTTGCGGAGCTTTGAGCAATGCGGTCGGTTTCCGCCTTCAGTTCCTCGGTTGTGACGCCGCTCTTGTTGAGCACCTCTTTGCCCTTGCCGATTTCTTCCTCCAGCTTGGATTTGTCCTCCGCTTCCAGCTTGTCGCCGCTTTCGCGAATAAATTGCTCGAGAGAAAGGATCATTTGATCCAAACCGTTGCGGGCTTCCACCGCTTCGCGACGCTTTTTGTCCTCTTCGGCGTACTTTTCGGCATCCTTGACAGCCTTGTCGATATCCGCTTCGGAAAGGTTGGTGCTGGACGTGATTGTTACGGATTGCTCCTTTTGCGTGCCGAGGTCCTTGGCTGTTACGTGTACGATGCCGTTGGCGTCGATGTCGAACTTGACCTCGATTTGCGGAATACCGCGCGGTGCGGGCGCAATGCCCGTCAAGCTGAAGCGACCGAGGGTCTTGTTGTCGGCTGCCATTTCGCGTTCGCCTTGCAACACGTGAATGTCAACGCTTGTCTGGTTGTCGGCTGCCGTGGAGAAGATTTGCGATTTGCTTGTGGGAATGGTTGTGTTACGTTCGATCAAACGAGCGGTAACGCCGCCCAAAACCTCGATACCCAACGACAACGGAGTGACGTCAAGCAGCAGTACGTCCTTTACCTCGCCGCCCAACACGCCGCCTTGAATGGCTGCGCCTATGGCGACGCATTCGTCGGGGTTGATGCCCTTGTACGGCTCTTTGCCGCAGTAGTTTTTGACCGCTTCCACAACGGCGGGAATACGAGTCGAACCGCCCACCAAAATGACTCTGTTAAGGTCGTTGTTGGTGACGCCCGCGTCTGCCATTGCCTTTTTCATGGGCTCAATCGTCTTTTTGATGATGCCGTCGATGAGGCTCTCGAATTTGGCGCGCGTAATTTCTATTTCCAGATGCTTGGGTCCCGTTTGGTCAGCCGTGATGAAGGGCAACGAAACGGTTGTTTTGAGCGTTGCCGACAGCTCGATTTTGGCTTTTTCCGCAGCTTCCTTCAGGCGTTGCAATGCCTGCTTGTCGTTTGACAGATCGATACCGCTTGTCTTTTTGAATTCGGCAATGAGGTAATCCATGATTATCTTGTCGATGTCGTCGCCGCCCAAACGGTTGTTGCCGTTGGTGGCAAGCACTTCGAACACGCCGTCGCCGATTTCCAGAATGGAAACGTCGAACGTGCCGCCGCCAAGGTCGTAAATCAATATTTTTTGATTTTTGTTTTCTCCTTTGTCAAGACCGTAAGCAAGCGCGGCTGCCGTGGGTTCGTTGATGATACGAAGCACTTCGAGACCGGCGATTTTGCCTGCGTCCTTGGTTGCCTGACGTTGCGCGTCGCTGAAGTAAGCGGGTACGGTGATGACCGCCTGCGTTACCTTTTCGCCAAGGTATGCCTCGGCGTCGGCTTTGAGCTTGCTAAGAATGATTGCGGAAATTTCCTGCGGCGAATAATGCTTGCCGTCGATGTTTACCGTGTAGTTGCTGCCCATTTCACGCTTGATGGAAAGCACCGTTCTGTCGGCGTTGACAACCGCCTGACGCTTTGCGACTTGACCGACCAGACGTTCGCCGTCTTTGGTAAATGCCACAACGGACGGGGTTGTGCGATTGCCTTCCGCATTGGCAATGACTGTGGGCTCGCCGCCCTCAAGCACTGCAACGCAGCTGTTTGTTGTTCCAAGGTCTATTCCTATGATTTTTCCCATAATTTATGTCTCCTTTCATTGTTTTTTATTTGTATGCACAGCGGTTTTTGGACCCCATGTGCTGTTTTTTTCTTTTTTTTGATTGTCAAGCTCCCACAATCACTTCGGCGTAGCGAAGCACCTTGTCGCCCATTGTGTAGCCCTTTTTGTACACTTCCACCACCAAATCTTTGCTGTCCTCGCCGCGATCCAGCTTGGAAAGCGCGTTCATTTTGAGGGGGTCGAAGGGTTTTCCCATCACGTCCATTTCCTCAACGCCGTTTTCGCGCAGTATTTGCAAAAACTGATCGTATACCATTTCGAACGCTTTGAGATTGTCGCCGGAAAGGTGCTGCTTTGCCAACTCGAAGTTGTCGCACACGGCAACAAGTTTGGTTATTACCGCAACAACGCCCTCCGCTTTTGCCTGCTCGGTGTTGAATTTCATTCTGCGCTTGTAGCTTTCAAAATCGTTTTTCATCGCCACAAGCTGGTTTAGGTAAGCGTCCGATTTGTCCGCCGAGCTTTGCAAACGCTTTACCGTTTTGTGCAGTTTTTCGTTTTCCGTTTTGAGAGAGTCGTTTTCCGCAATCAGCTTTTCGTTTTCCTCGGTGAGCGCTTGCTCCAATTCCGTCAAATCGCTGTTTGAGGCTTCTGCCGACTGCGTTGCTTCCGTATACTCGTTGTGTTTTTTTTCTTTGCTCATTTATTCTCCTTTGCCCACCAAATCGATGATTATTTCGCTTATTTTGTCAAGCACCGCCAACACCTTGCGGTAATTCATTCTGACCGGTCCGATAACGCCGATAGAGCCGCTTACGTTTTCGCCGAGGTTTACGCGGGTTGTTACCACCGCGCAGCCTTCGGGCGCGTTTTCCGCCGCGCCGATTTTTACCGTCATGCTGCCGTCCGCGCCGCCGTCATTTGTAAGGATTTCCGCAATTTTTTCCTTGTTTTCCATTTGTTCAAGGAACTTGCGCGCGTTGTTGACGTCGGTAAATTCGCTGTGAGCAATCGTTTTGTTTTCGCCGTACATCTCCACGTCCATTCCGTTCATCAACGAAACCTTTTTAAGCACGTCTATAATTTTTTTGAACAGCGCGTTGTACTGCGCAAATTCGTCGTTTACCAACGCAAACGGGTAGTTGAAGTTGATAAATTCACTGACGTGCTTGCCGCGGAAAATTTTGTTGAGCCACTTTTGCGCCTGAGCAATGATTTGTTCGTCAAAGTCGTCGGGCAAGTCCACCATTCCGTCTTTAAGCACGCGGCTGTCGGTGACGATTACCACCAGCAGCTTGCCGTTAGACAGATCCAACAGCTTGATTGCCGTGATCGTGTCGGACATGTCCTCCTTTACCACTACCGACGTGTAGTTGGTAATTTCCGCAATGACATGCGTCACCGCCGTCATCACATCTTCGAGACTGCCCACCTTGCGGCTAAGATACTGCTCTATCATTTCCGCTTCGCGAGCGGTAAGGTTGCTTTCGAACATCAGCTCGTTGACGTAAAAGCGAAACGCCTTTTCCGACGGAATACGCCCAGCCGAAACGTGCGGTTGAATGAGATACCCCATGCTTTCCAATGTGCTAAGCTCGTTGCGAATGGTCGCCGAGGAACACTCCGGAAGGTATTCTTCCTGTATTTCCTTGCTTGCGACGGGATTTGCCGATTCTATGTAGCTGTCTACCACAGCGCACAGTATTTTTTTCTTTCTGTCGCTTAACATGGAATTTAAGCACCTCCTGTCACCGTTTTCTTTGGAGTGTTAGCACTCTTTGCGTTCGACTGCTAAATTCTGCTTCTAATATATCACTATATTCGGCAGTTGTCAATAAAATTATTCATTTTTTCAAAAGTTTTTTTGCCGTTTGGAGAACATTGCCGACGGAAAGACAACGTTCAACCGACAGAAAGAGAAATGACTGCAACGGAAAGAGAAATTTCAGCCAAACATAGAAAAATCGCCGAACAGCTGAAACATAATGAACCGACAAGCAAACGCCCCAAACAAACAAGCATAGCCTTAAACGAAAGCAATTTTATAAATAATATGGATAATATAAACAATAAACCTTAAATAATTCGGACGGCTCGTGGTTCGGCAAAAACCATTACGCGCCAAACGGCAACCACAAAGCGTCAGCCAAATGTTACTTGCGCATAACCTTTGAGTATCGGCTGCGCCAAAACAATCCACTTTTGAACACAACCGATTTGCAAGGAACAAGCCCAACGCAAATTGTCAAAACAAATTGCACGCAAAAGTTGACCGAAACGCCAATTTGCTTTATACTGTCGGTATGCAAAAGAACTTTGAAGAAATGACTCTGCAAGAATACAACAATGTGTTGGGCAGCAACGCTCCCGCCCCGGGAGGAGGAAGCGCGTTGTGTCAGGTGGGCGTCCTTGCCTGCTCGCTGATAGAGATGACCGTCAACGTCACCGTCTCGAAATCGGGTTTTGACAAGGAAAACGGGCGGTATCTGCTCAATCAATTGGAAAACGTTTTGCGAGCCAAACGCGCGTTGTACAGACTTTCTAACGACGACGCGGCGGCATTCCGCAAAATCACGGAGGGCTTCAAGCTGCCCAAAATCACCGAAGAGGACAAAAAAACGCGCGCTGCCGAATTGCAAAAAGCATACCACCGCGCGGCATTGATTCCGCTGGACGTGATAAATTTGTGCAGAGAGTTGGTGCGCATTGCGACGGTGCGCATTGCTCCTTTGCTCGGAAGGTACGTTGCAAGCGACTGCACCATTGCGGTGGATTTGCTCAAAGCGGTTGCAAAAAATTCTTTGCACAACGTTTACGCCAACACTGCTCTCATCAAGGACGAAGAACTTGCCCGTTCGCTCAACAGACAGGGCGAGCAAGCCGTCGCCGAAACGGAAGCGTTGTAGCACCGAAATCTACGCATAAACAAGGACCTGCATCAAAGCTGCAGGTCCTTTTGTTTGTTTTTGAAGAGGGGCGCGTTACGTCATTCGTCCACTTCCGCAAAACAGCTTCCTCCGATAAATTCACGCAACAACGAGTTGCAGGGAACCCATTTGTCGTCCATTTCCTTGAAATATTTGAGGAATTTGATAAGCCTGTTTGCGGTTATATAATGCGGGCTGTCCGGCTTGACCTCCTGCAAAGCGGGCAACGCGTATTTTTTGAGTACGCACAACTCGTATGTCAAAGCGGAGTTGTAAACGTAGTTGCAGCCCTCCTGATAGGGGTAAATCCACTTGAACTCTCCGCGGCGCACCGACTGCCACATGTCAAGGGTACGTTCCGCGCTTGCTCCGCGATACTTTTTGTCGCGCACTATGCGGCGAAGCAGACGAATGTCCGTGTAGCTGATGGGATTGTGGTAGTCGATGTTGATTTGGAACTGCGGAGCAATGTAAATTTTGAACTTTTGGTGTTTGGGAATGAGGTAGCTCAACCTGTCGTTCAACGCGTGTATGCCCTCGATGATTATGGGCGTGTCCGGACCGATTTTCGTCAAAATGCCGTGTTCGGCGCGCCCCTGTTCAAATTGGTAGCTGGGCAGCTCCGTTTCCTCGCCGTTTATCAGCGCAAGCATGTTTTGGTTGAACAGCTCCACGTCCAACGCGTCGATGTGTTCAAAATCCTGCTGACCGAATTCGTCAAGAGGAATTTCCGAACGGTCCTTGTAGTACATATCCAACGAAATGCGCAGCGGCGTGATTCCGCGAGACATAAGCTCTATGCGCAAACGGTTGGAAAAGGTCGTTTTTCCGCTGCTGGAAGGACCTGCAATGCAAATGAGACGAATGTTTTCTATGTCCTCGGCGATACGGTCGCCCAATTGATGCAGCATGTCGTTGTGCAAAGTTTCGTTCATGTTTATAAAATCCACATAGGTGGATTCGTTGACGTGATCGTTCATTTTGGAAATAATTTCCGCATTGCAAATTGTCGCCCAACGGTGAGCGCGCTTGAGTACCTTGCTGAACGTGGGCTCGTCTTTGAACTCAGGTATGACTCCGCCTGCCTCGTAACGGGGGTACTGCGCCGCCATGTGACCGTCGTAGCTGAACAGCTTGTACGTTTTTATGTAGCCCGTGGAGGGTACCATGTAGCCGTACATATAGTTGAGGTAGTCGCCGCAACGGTAAAAATGACAGGTTTTTTCGGGACGGTACTGCAACGCGTCCGCCTTGTCCTGCTGACCCTGCGCAACAAAGTAGTCGTAGGCTTCCTCCTTGCTCATGACAGTGCGTTCAAAAGGAATGTCCGCAGCCACCAAACGGTCAAGCTCGGCGATGACGTCGCTTATCATGCGGCGATCCATTGTCAACTTCGGCTCTACAAGCGAAACCAGCAGCGCGCGCGAAATTGTGTAACTGATTTTTATTTGATAGTTGGGGTACAAATTGTGAAACGCCATTGCAAGCAAATAGCGGAAGGACGTTTCGTACACCTTTACGCCGTCCGACGAAGTAAGATCCAACGGTTCTACATTGGCTTCAAAGCTTAGCTCGTAAGTTAGCTCGCGCAGACGATTGTTGACTTTTGCCGCCATATAACGCTTGTCGGGGTCGTCGAGAAGCGCAAGAATGGGCGTTTTTTCGGCAAGCTCGTAAACCTTGCCGTCGATTGTAACCTTGAACATATATTTACTCCTTGAATATTGAATACCGTTTTAACTTGCCCCGACGGCGGACCGAGTTTTTCGCCACCGCCCGAGCAGGAAATATATTATACAATAACTAACCAAAAAATTCAATACCAAAAATGAGAATTTGTTGCCCATCAACGTGTTTTAATTGTAAAACCATGCCTTTCAACAAAAGCCCCCGCTCGTCGGGCGACGAACGGGGGAGGCAAAAAGCTATGTCGTTACACCTTTTGCGGCTCGGGGTAATCTGTGCCGTGGGTGTCCACGCGAACAGAAGCAATACGCTGTTCGTTGTAGGGGCGGTCGCGAAAGTCGGTGTACTCGTCGGCGATTTCGTCCACCACGTCCATACCGTCCGTCACGCGACCGAACGCGGCGTAAGCTCCGTCCAAATGCGGCGCGTCTTGGTGCATTATGAAAAACTGACTGCCCGCGCTGTCGGGACTCATCGCGCGAGCCATGCTTATCACGCCGCGAGTGTGCTTCAACGTGTTGTTACGGAAGCCGTTTTGACGAAACTCTCCCGCAATAGAATAGCCCGGACCTCCCGTGCCCGTACCGTGAGGGCATCCGCCCTGTATCATAAAGCCGCGAATTACGCGGTGAAAAATCAGCCCGTCGTAAAAGCCCTTGTTGGCAAGCGCGATAAAGTTGTTTACCGTGTTGGGCGCCATGTCGGGCAAAAGCTCCAGCGTGATGCGTTTGCCGTTTTGCATTGTTATCGTTGCGGTGGGGTTTGACATTTAACGTTCTCCTTTACATTGTTTTGATTTGTTAGTTAAAATTACGTAAGCGGTTGAAAACACTAACTGCGCCGAAAATTATTTTACTACAAATTGCGGCGTTTGGCAACGGCGTTTTGTTGACTTTGTTTGTGCAAATATTGTATAATTGTAGCATCGAAAGCCGTCCCGCGGCACATGCCCCGCTTGTAGCAATCGGTTGCAAGCCGACTTGCACACATTTACAAAACGGCAGACGCCCGTTCGGGACAAAAGGAGAAACAAAATGCTTACACAACAACAGTTACAAAACTTTGCCGAACTTGCCGTGCGCGTCGGCGCAAACATGCAGCCCAACCAAGAGGTGGTAATTCGCTGCGACGTGCAATGTGCGGAATTTGCTCACCTCATTGCGCAAAAAGCCTACGAATTCGGGGCAAAACGCGTTCACATGCAGTGGCGTGACGAGGTGTTGGGACGTATAAACATGCTTGGCGCAAGCAAAGAAACGCTTACGGAAGTGCCAAGCTACCTACTTGCGCAAAACAAGTACTTCATCGAACACAAGGTGTGCCTGATAAGCATTTCCGCAGGAGATCCCAACATAATGAAGGGCTGCGACCCCGACAAAATGAAGACAAGCAACCTTGCTTCCATGCAGGCAAACAAGGAGTTCCGCGCAGCCACAATGAGCAATCTGCTTAGATGGACTATCGTTTCCATTCCCACCAAAGCGTGGGCGCAACAGGTTTTTCCCAACACCGACCCCGACGAGGCGGTAGACAAAATGTGGAACGCCATTGGGCACATAATGCGCTTGGACGCTCCCAACCCCACCGAGGCGTGGCGCAAGCACATTGACACCCTGCACCGCCGCGCTCGTTTCCTCAACGAACACAACTTTGAGTACATTCACCTTACAAACGCTTGCGGTACGGATTTGCGCGTGGGACTTGCCACCGATCACCAATGGATTGCAGCCGAGGAACTCGGTCAGGACGGAGTGCCCTTTACAGCCAACATGCCGACAGAAGAAATTTTTACCGCTCCGCACAATCGTAAAATCGACGGTAAGGTGGTAAACGCGCTGCCGCTTGTAAACAACGGCAATGTGATCGACGACTTTGAAATCACCTTCAAGGCGGGTCGCGTGGTGGACTACAAAGCCAAAGTGGGCTACGACGCGCTCAAAAACATTCTCACAACGGACGAGGGCGTGCTTTCGCTGGGAGAAATCGCGCTCATCGGAAAGGGCTCTCCCATTGCGGAAAGCGGAATACTGTTTTACAACACGCTGTTTGACGAAAACGCAAGCTGTCACCTTGCTTTCGGCGCAAGCTACCCCACCACGGTCAAGGGCGGCAACGAAATGAACGAAAAACAACTTGCAGAACACGGAATGAATCAAAGCCTGCAACACGTTGACTTTATGGTGGGTACAAAAGACGTCAACATAGACGGCATAGGCTACGACGGCAAGGTCGTGCCGCTGTTCCGCGACGGCGAATGGGTCATTTGACGACACAGAGCGCGTACAATGCGGTCGGCGTTTGAAAAATCGCCTGTCCGACAAAATTTGCAAACACAAAAACACGACAAAAGAGCTGTCGCGTCAAACGCATAAACAAAAAACGAACACTTATACAAAAAAACGACTTGAAATCTGGTTTTCAAGCCGTTTTTTGTTTTGTTCTGCACAGAAAGTTCGTTTGCAACGAGCTTTAAGCGTAGGTCTGTTCACAATTCCGAGCCAATCCGTTTTGACGGAACAGGCGGCAATCCTTACGGCTCGCTCAAAGCTTTTACGCCATTTTTTACTGTAATAAATACTTGTCGGGCGCGATTACATTGCGTCGTTTATGGCCTGCTTGGTGCCAAAGTACACCACCGATCCGCTTTTTTTCATTTCAAAACCCTTGGCGTCCTTGTAGGTTTCCTTGGTTTTTTCTATTTGTTCTTGGTTGGAATCCCAAAACTTGTTTGCCGACTTGCTGTCCTTGAAGTAGTAAATATAAATAAAGTTCTCCGGCACATCGTTTTCGGCTTCGCCCTTGCTTGCGGTGAGCATAGCCACAAGCTCGCCGGCAGTGAGGTTCATTTCGTCGGCGTAGCTGTCAAGCTCCGCTTGCGCTTCGAGATCGCCGTCGCCGATGATCACTTCCACGGTGTAGTCCCTGCTTTCCAAAGCCTTTTTTGTTTTTTTGGGATTGTTCGACATTCCGCAAGCCGTCAGTGCAGCCAAAGCCAACACGAGGGCCAATGCCAGAGTGACGATTTTTACATATTTTTTCATAAAAATCCTCCAAAAATTCTTTTGGAAGTAGTTTGCGCAAATACAAATTTTTTTATACGACGCCAATTGCTTTTCAAGGTCTTGTCAAATAGAAATTTTCAGCAAATGTAAGGAAAACCGCATTCTGCAAACAGCTCGCCGTAAAAACTTTGCGCCGCACAAGCTTACAAAAAAACAACCCCATTCGCACAAAAACGCGACATGGGGTTAAAAATTATATAAAAAATGTAGGTGCATGTAAGTAACCAAGTATAGAAGTCGACTCTATGTCAACTTGGTATTTTCGCGCGCGGAGGTGAACATGATAGGAAGTTGTGGCAAAAAAAGAAGGGGCGCGCGCTCCTTCTTTTTTGTCGGGTTTGAAATGTTGCGTTTGAAAAGGGCTCAATAAGCAAAGGCAAGGGTGATGGTGACGTTGTTGCCGTCGGAAACGTAGCTTATGGTAAGGTTGGTCAGGTGGTCGCCCGTTACCGTCATTTG
>CANRHN010000012.1 GCA_947630425.1 uncultured Clostridia bacterium
CACGCCGCCAGCGTTCGTCCTGAGCCAGGATCAAACTCTTAAGTTTAATCTGACTTTTCTAACTTTGGTTGAGCTTTCTTCTCAACCGCCGGCTAAAATCTTTTTGATTGACTGTGTTTCAATTCTTCTTACTATTCTGTTGTCAAGCTTCGCGCTGTAAAAATACAGCTTAATTACTATACTACATAAAGTAAAATATGTCAAACATTTTTAGCTGTTTGCAAAAAAAATTTGTGTTTTGTTACAACCGCTCCAAGCAAACAACTCTCGAAAGCGCAAATTTGTCGTAGCTTAGTGAAAAAATTACCACAAAAAACATTGATAAAATCTCATATTCAAACAATCAAGACGTAAAAAGTGTGATTTGGCATTAGGGTTGGGCTGACTGTGTTTTGAGAAATCCAATCGACGTTTACAATTGGGCAAAAAACTTGTTTTTAATCGTGAGAATTACCGCAAAGTTTCAGTTCTATGCCCACTACGCCCCACTGCCGTTGAAGTTGAAGGGAGTAGTACCGTTGCATATCGTCGGGAGACGCGGCAGACAACTCGTCGGGCGAATAACCGCACTTAGTCAAATCGAGAGTACTATACAACTGTTGAAAATCGTCAAATATATAAAGCGCGGTCACTTGCGTTTTGACAACGCCCAAACTGCTTTCGAAACGAATAAAATCGCCCACGCGGATAGGGCGCCGACGTTCGTCGTATAGGCGCAGTTCGATCGTCTTGCTACCGTCGCAAATTTTGCGAAACGGCTCATCGTCCAAGTGCATTGCGTATAACATCGTATCTCTGCCACTCTCCCACAAAAAATTTAATATCTTGATAATCAATTACTATCAGTGATTATAGTAAAAGTAACGAAAGTTGTCAATATTGGTTGGTAAGCAAAACGTCCCGAAAATCGGGACGTTTTGCTAAAAACCGTATTTTTATTCTTCTTCCAAAAGTTTTTTGGCTTCTTCGATGATCTTGGGGGAGCTTGTCGGGGGAACTTCCTCGTAGCGGACGTACTTCATTTCGTACTTGCCTCTGCCCTGCGTCATGGAGCGAAGATCCGTTGCGTACTTCAAAATTTCCGAAAGGGGAGCTTCGGCGGTGACAACCTGCTTGCCGCCCACCATTTCCGTACCCATGATACGTCCGCGGCGTTTGTTCATGTCGCCCATGATATCGCCGAGGTAATCGGCGGGAACGGTGATCCTCAGCTCGTAAATCGGCTCGAGCAGCACGGGATTTGCCTTTTCGCAGCCCGCCTTGTATGCAAGAATGGCAGCCATCTGGAAGGCTATGTCCTTGGAGTCAACGGGGTGAGAAGAACCGTCGAACAAGGTCGCCTTGAGGTTGACCATCGGGTACAGCTGCGTCAAAACGCCCTTTTGAATGGCTGTGCGCAGTCCCTTTTCTACCGAAGGAATAAATTGACGGGGAACTGTGCCGCCCACTACCGCGTCCACAAACTCAAACACGCCGTCCTCTGCGCCCGGCTCGAAGCGCACCTTGCAGTGACCGTACTGACCGGCACCGCCCGATTGCTTTTTGTGCTTGCCTTCCGCCTCTACCTGCTTGCGAATGGTCTCACGGTAGGGAATACGGGGATCTTGCAGCACCGCCTCGCAATTGAACTTGGATTTGAGCTTTTTGCATATAACGTCCAGCTGTGTGTCGCCGAGACCGCTAAGCAGCATTTCTCCCGTTTCGGGGTCCTTGGTGACGGTAAAGGCAATGTCCTCGTCCTTCAGCTTGGAAAGTCCGCCAAACACCTTGTCCTCGTCGCCCTTCTTGGCGGCATACACCGCGCGAGAGTAGACGGGCTTGGGCAGCTCTACAGGTTTGAGTTCCACTTCGCCGTTTTCGCAAAGCACGTCGCCCGTGCCCGTTGCGGAAAGTTTGGCAAGCGCGGCAATGTCGCCTGCGCAAGCGCAATCGGCGGGCTCTTGCTTTTTACCCTTCATAAAGTACACTTGCGAAATCTTTTCGTTTGCGGAGCTTGTAAGGTTCTTCAACGTCATACCGCTCTTTAACGTGCCGCTGACGACCTTGAAGATAGACAGCCTGCCCACAAACGGGTCGGCAATGGTTTTGAACACGCGCAAAATGACGGGCGCATTGGCGTCGGGAGCAATCGTTTTGCCGTTTGCGTCCAAGGTGGGACGAGCCTCGGGGCTGGGAAGCGTGCCTACGATAAAGTCCAACAATTGGTTGATGCCCTGACGTTGGAGCGCGCTGCCCGCAAGCACGGGAACGGTGTCGCCGTTGAGCAACGTGGTTGCAAAGCCACGGGTAATTTCCTCTGCGGAAAGTTCCATTGTTTCAAAGAACTTTTCCATCAGCTCCTCGTCGCTTTCCGCCGCAACCTCCATAACGGAAGCGCGAGCCTCCTCGTAAGCGGACTGCAACGAAGCGGGAATTGCTCCGCCGTTGCCCGCAAAGCTGACGTACTCGCCGCTGACAACGTTTACGTAACCCACCATTTTGTTACCCGCCAGCTCCGGCACGACAATTTCCGAAACCTTGTTGAAGCGCGCCTTTACGGCGTCCACGGTGGCTTGGAAATTGCTGTTTTCCTTGTCGATACCGTTTACGAACAGCACCGCGGGAATTTTGTGTTCAAAGCAATATTCAAGCGCTTTTTCCGTGCCCACGCTCATAGAGCCTGTTGCGCTTGTAACTATGATCGCGGCGTCCGCTGCCGTAAGGGCTTCCAGCATTTCGCACTCGAAGTCGAAGTAGCCGGGGACGTCGATGATGTTGATCTTTGTGCCCTTGTAGCTGCAATTTGCCACAGAAAGGCTTATGGAAATGCGACGGGCGATTTCTTCCGGATCGAAGTCCATTGTGGAGTTGCCGTCGTCCACCTTGCCGAATCTGTCAAGCGCGCCGGCGTTGTACAGAAGCGCTTCGGCGAGAGTGGTCTTGCCTTCGCCGCTGTGTCCGATCAGTGCTACGTTACGAATGTCTTTCGCAAAAACTGCCATGTTAGTTAGTACTCCTAAAAAAATTAAATTTCGGTTAGTTTGCCAAAATGTTCCATTTTACAAACACTATCATAGATTATACACTAACCAACATATTTTTTCAAGAGGTTACGGCATTTTAGTCGATAAAAAATGTGTATTTTTCCCGAATATCGTTGCCGTCAAGGTCTATAACGCGAAAAGAGCCTTCCTCTCGCGGCTGTTTTTTGTAGGTTTTACGAATACGGCGCGCCACACCCTCCAAGCTGTCGAACAGCTTTACCCCGGGGAAAACGCGCGCAAAACAGTGCTTGTACAGATTCATTGCGCTGTTTGCCAATGCAATGCAATCGAACTGTCCGCCGAAAGGCTCACACAATTCGGACACGTACTCCACTATGCTGCGTTCGTTGCCCTCCTCGGCAAGTTGGGCAAACTGCGGCATGGGCACAGTCAACACGCCGCCGAGCGTCTGATTGCGCAAGGCAAAGGGGTCTCCCACCAACAAAACGTTGCTTGCCGTGTAGGTCAGCCCGTGCAGAACGGGCGGCTCGCAACCGAAAACGCGCACGTCGGGAAGGGAAGAAAACGCCTTGAAGCAGCGCGACGACAGCGCGACGGAGCTAAAAACCACCGCGTCGCAGCCCATTTGCCTCAATTTCCGCACCGCTTGCGTTCCCACCGACATCAACAGCGCGCCGCTTTGATTGCCCAACGGAAAATGTTCTCCGCACACCAGACAAACAAACTCCGCCGACACCGCTTGCCGCAGCTTTGCAAGAGCGGGCACAAATCCCAAGCCGTCGTCTACGATCCCAATTTGCATAAGTACATCCTCCGCCAAATAGCTTGTCACACACTATTGTACGAGAGGGAACGCTCCAAAATGTTGATTGAACGCAATTACACACAAAAACTTTGCACAATGTGGCTAAAAACTGTTGCGAAAAAGTTGGAAGTATGCTAAGATATATAGGCAAAATTAGTAGTGGAACTATGAATACAAGGAGATACTAATGCCTAACATCAAATCCGCAGAAAAAAGAGTTTCTGTATCCGCAACCAAAAAACTTCAAAATCAAATGACCCGTTCGCAAATGCAAACGGCTGTCAGAAAGTTCAACGCAGCTATCGCCGAGGGCGACGTGGAAAGCGCGAAAAAATTGCTGCCCATCGCTTCTTCCAAAATCGATAACGCCGCCACCAAGCACGTCATTCACAAAAATGCAGCCAACCGCAAAAAGGCGCAAATTGCCAAGGCTTTGAGCCAGCTCGAACGCGGCGTGGTCGTGGTAAAAGTGGACGCCAAAACCTTGAAACAAGCCGAACAAAAGGCTGCCGCTCAACGCAAGGCAGAGGAAGTCGAGGCTATCAAGGCTCAACGCAACGAAGCCAAAAAAGCAAAGGAAGCCGCCAAAGCTCCCGCAAAGAAAGCTCCTGCCAAAAAGCCTGCCGCTCCCAAAGCTCCCGCCAAGGAAGAAGCTCCCAAAAAGCGCGCCCCTGCAAAGAAAGCTCCCGCTGCCGCTCCCAAAACCGAGGACGTTGGCGAAGTCGAGGACGAAATAAAGTAATTTTGAGCAAATTCAAACCCCCGCACCACTTGTGCGGGGGTTTTGGATTTTGCCAATGCTTTGCCAAGAAGAAATCTTGTTTGGAAACTATTTACAGAATTGTATAATCGTTTCTTTTGTTCCACCGATAGAGTTTGGCGTTTTCCGTCAAAACATATTTTTTGTTGGGGTTGTCGGTAGGAACAAAATCGGAAATGCAATAAGGCGACAAATTTTTGCGCCCCAAATATGAGGCAGCGCCACTGTTTATCATGGCAGCAGTACAGTTTGCTCCTTTATTTGCATTTGCGTACTTTATCAACGCTCTCGAAACTTCCCATAAAAAGGCGTCATCTTTTTTGTAGCTCATTTCTTCCTCCTTTAATCATCTTTATTCCACACGAGGGGCGTTTTTTCGTCCCCGTCGTAGTGCCAATAGTTACCCTCTTGTTGCGGTGCGGTGGGTTCGTAGAAGTACACAATTGCTTCATTGAACACATCGCCGGCGTTACTCTTGTCTAATGTCTCCCACGCTTGCGCGTCTCCCTTGAAGTAGATGGTTTCAAATACCGAACAGCCCGAAAAAATGTCCGAACCGATAGATGTGATACCGCTCGGCAAAATTACATACTTCAATGCAGTACAACCCTCAAACAATCTGTTGTCAATCCTTGTAACGCCGCTCGGTATTTCCAAATGCTCCAATGCCGTGCAATCATTAAAGGCATAATTTCCAATTTCCGTCACATTGGGCATGTACACTTCAGTCAATGATGAACATTGCTCAAACGCACGAAATCCAATAGTGATGATATTAGGCATTTCTATACTATGTAAACTTTCGCAACAATAAAATGCAAAATTTCCAATTGCAGTTACTTTGCTCGGTATTATAATGCCTTGCAATGATGCGCACCACGCAAACGCATTATTTCGAATGTCCATAATTGTTTCCGACAAATGTGCAAACTTAAATGAGAAATAACTACTGAAATTTCCCGCAAATCCTTTTTCCGCAATGACCGTTACCGGCTTGCCGTCGTGATATGCCGGAATGAACAGCTCCTCCGCTTGCTTGCTCATTGTACCTGCGGACACGCGATACTCCTGCTGACTGTTGATGAGAGTATACTGCAGTCCTTGCGTTTCGTACACTGCGTTGACGGTCATATCCTCGGTTATGCGACTGAAATCCGTCACGTCCCAATATGCGTCGTTGTCCGCTATGGGCGTGATTGTGGGAATGTCCGTCAACTCCTCGCCGTAACTGACGGTGCGCGTGACGTCCTCTTCCTCACGGAATGGGTTGTGGAAGGTCACGGTGAATTGTTGCATTGTGTAGACCGCATGCACCTCGATGTCCTCCGTGATGTTGGTAAAGTCCTCTCTGTCCCACTTTGCGCTTGCCTGACCTTCCTTTTCGGGTACTTCGGGAATGTCCGTCAGATCCTGCCCGATAAACACGCGGCGAACGATGTCCTCTGCCACTTCCGACTTGAATGTCACCTTGTATATGGTAAGATTGCCATTGACAAGGTCGGCTATCCACTGTTCCTCGTCTCCTTGGTAGAACGGGTAGTACTTTTTGAAAATGTCGTAGGCACTCAAACCGTCCTTGCCGTCAGTTCCGTTTTGTCCGTCTTTACCGTCTTGACCGGCAGGACCTTGTTCGCCCTTGTCGCCTTGTTGACCGGTTGCGCCTTGCTGACCTTGTTGTCCCTGCGGACCCTGAGGACCGGTAATATCGGCTATTTGTTGCCAAGAACCGTCCGCTTGTTTTTGGTACACATAGCCGTTGGACGTGTCGAGGTACAAATCGCCCTGCTTTGCTTGAGCGGGAGCGTTGCTTTGCGGTTCGCCCTCTCCCGTATACCACATGCTGCCGTCTTTGCCGTTTTGTCCGTCTTTGCCGTCTTGACCGGCAGGACCTTGTTCACCCTTGTCGCCTTGTTGACCGGTTGCGCCTTGCTGACCTTGTTGTCCTTGTTGTCCCTGCGGACCGGTAATATCAGCTATTTGTTGCCAAGAACCGTCCGCTTGCTTTTGGTACACGTAGCCATTGGACGTGTCAAGGTACAAATCGCCCTGCTTTGCTTGAGCGGGAGCGTTGCTTTGCGGTTCGCCCTCTCCCGTATACCACATGCTGCCGTCCTTGCCGTTTTGTCCTTCGGGACCCTCATCTCCCTTGCCGCCTTGCTGACCTTGTTGTCCCTGCGGACCTTGCGGACCGGTAATATTGGTTACTTGTTGCCAAGAACCATCCGTCTGCTTTTGGTACACATAGCCGTTGGACGTGTCGAGGTACAAATCGCCCTGCTTGGCTTGGGCGGGAGCGTCGCTTTGAGGTTCGCCCTCTCCCGTATACCACATGCTGCCGTCTTTGCCGTTTTGTCCGTCTGAACCGTCTGCGCCGCGAACGCTTTCCAGCCAATCTTCGTAGCTCAAAACATCTTCGCCCGCTGCCGTTGCGTATTCGACATACAGATTGTAAATCTCGCGCTGTTTGGCGACTTTAGGTTCTTCCGGTTCTTCCGTCTGCTGACATGCGCCCAAAACAAAACACAGGCACACAACCAATGCGAGAACAATACATACCAACAGTTTGTTTTTCTTCATGTTCAAATCTCCTTTTAGGGTGATATACATGGTACATTATATACTTAAAATAGCGTGAAGTCAATATTTTACCAAGAATAATGTTGATTAAACTAAAAAATCTGCAGATACTGTTCAATGTTACCAAGAATCACCGCAACATGCACAAGCGGCAAACGTTTTATAATAAAGTCATCACAGTGCAAGGGAGTTTTTTATGGAAAAATCCGAAATTATTGCAAGGATTGGCTACATAAGAGTGCGTGCCAAGCTGACGCAAAAAGCACTTTCGTGCGCGATAGGCATGAACCCGAACTACATAAACCGTTTGGAAAGCAAAAAGGATTTTTTGCCGAGCCTTGAGGTGTTGATGAAGATCATTGAGGAGTGTGGCAGCACGGAGGAGGAGTTTTTCAGCCCCGACATTGTAAATTTTGCCCAAAACAAAACGTTTACCGACAAGGTGCTTGCACTACCCGAAAACACACGGCAATTTATTCTTACGTGCGACCCGTCCCTTATGGAGCTGTTTTGTAAAGTGAACGAACGGGGCGTAAAGCTAGACGGAAAGTAAAAAAAAACGTTTTGCAAAGTGACAAATAATCTTTGACAATTACGAAATTGTTTGCTATACTGTAAAAGCATCAAAAGATTTGCTGGTGTGGCTCAGTCGGTAGAGCAAGTGATTCGTAATCACTAGGTCGGGAGTTCGATTCTCTTCACCAGCACCAAACGCCTACGTGAGTGGGCGTTTTTTTTGTGGGGTCGGGAGTTCGCTCAGCCGAACGAACGCAGTGAGTGAACGCCACGAGTGAACATTTGTTTTATAGTCTTTTTCTTTTCTGACTTTTTACCATAAAAAATAGCTTCCCCGAGAGTGTGGGCGTGGCGCGTAAAGCCAATCACCACAGTGTGGTGTTGGTAGCAGCCACGCGCTCGCCGCTTCTGACTTACCGCGGAGAGCGATCCTTGTTGTCCCCGACAGGGGAAAAGGGACGAAATATTTATTTTTTGTCGAAACTCATCCACCGCTTCGCGGTTCCCCTTCTCTTGCGTCCTCAAGAGAAGGCTTAAAAGAAAACACCCCCAACCTTGTTTAACACAGAATCGAAGGTGTTTGCACTCAAAACAATCTGCAATACACTACTACGAAGAAGTACACCCAAACCTTATATAACAGGGAGCGAGGGTACTCCGTGAAAAATAATCTGCAACGAACACCTCGCAATAAATTGTTACGAAGAAAACCACTCCCAACCTTGTTCAACACAGCCGCGAGTGTGTTTCCCGAAAAATAATCTGCAACGAGTACCTTGCACAAATTTTATTTTGTCCCTTTACTAAAGGGTGCAAGGTACGAGCGAAGCCCTTTTTTCGGGGAATATGCGAGCGGCACTGCGAAGCCCTTTTTTCACGGAGTTGCCCGAGCGACACTTTGGTCGGAAACTCAAAGCAAACAGGTTGCCAAGCCGAAATAGATAAGCGTTTGACCGATAAGGTAGCTCAACATGGTGTAAAACTCGCCGCGCTTGATACCGCGCTTGTTGGTTACGTAGTTGACGAAAAGGTCACTCAGCACGTAAACGACATAGCCCAGCAAAATCATAAGCTCGCGTGCGGCAAATTTGCCGTCAATCAGCACCATCAGCGCAAGTGCAATGTTGACAAAGTGAAAGCACGCATAGGCGGGGCACACCGCCGCAACGGCAACGCTTGCGTCTTTTTCGCGCGTAAAGTAGCCCACAAACCCCGCAAGCAGCACCACGCCCGCCAAAATCGCCCAAGCATAATCGGGGAATTTGTAGCTCAACAGCTTGGTTTGGTTGATTGCGTTAAGAACGTGCGCCGCCGCAAACACCGCCGCACCCGTCAAAAAGTACTTGGGGTCTTTGTTGTTGACAAGCAACAAATCGCCCACGGCGGAAACCCAGCAGGACGCGTATAGCAACGGGTAGTTGGGGGCTAAAAATGCCAATGCCGCGCCCAACAGCACCATACAAAATGGTCTGGTGAGCTTGCGCCAAAAGGATTTTGACATGTAGCAAAACGTCAAATGTACCGCGCAAACGGCAACAAACAACGAAAAGAACAGCCAAAATGCCGCCTGAAAGCCGCTGCCCGTTTCTTCAAATGGTGACGCAAACAACAAAGCGTTCATAAACTGCACCTCAATTGGTTAGTTTTGTTTCAGTATAACAAAAATTTGTTCAAATTGCAACATTTTTTCAGCTACGGGACAAAAAGGCTTTGGTGCGTTCCTGACGAGGAGACGTGAACATCTGTTCGGGAGAGCCTTCCTCCACTATCACGCCGCCGTCCATAAAAACGACATGGTTTGCAACATCGCGGGCAAAGCCCATTTCGTGAGTTACCACAAGCATTGTAAGCCCCTGCTCGGCAAGCGTTTTCATTGTGGCAAGCACCTCGCCCACCATTTCGGGGTCTAACGCGCTGGTTGGCTCGTCGAACAACAGCACTTCGGGGTTCATGCACAGCGCACGCGCAATGGCGACGCGCTGTTTTTGTCCGCCCGAAAGCTGACGAGGTTTGGCGTTTACAAAAGCGTCCATGCCCACCACCCGAAGATATTTCAGAGCAAGAGCCTCCGCTTCCGCTCTTTTCAATTTGAGTACCTTTCTCGGTCCGAGGGTGCAATTGTGCAGCACGTTAAGGTTGTTGAACAGGTTGAAGGACTGAAACACCATTCCCACGCGCCGACGAAGCAAATTGGCTTTGCGTGCGGCGGTCACGTTCTCGCCGTGGAACAAAATTCGTCCCGAGGTGGGCTGTTCAAACAAATTGATACATCTCAACAGCGTGCTTTTGCCGCTGCCGCTTGGACCTATGATGCAGGTGACGTCGCCCTGCCGCACGGAAAAATCGATGTCCTTCAGCACAATGTGGTCGCCAAAGCTTTTGCCGAGGTGTTCCACGCGCACCAACGGTTCGTCTGCGTTTGTTGCCGTTACAGCGCCGTTTTGAAGATATGGGGTGGAATTTTCAGTCATGCTTTACCTCTCTTGCAAACGTTTCGGCGTCGGGATTTTGCGAGCCTAAAATTTTGTAGTTTTTGCCGCCGTCCATTTTGCGTTCCACAAGGCGCAAGATCATGCTGATACCGAAGGTGAGAACAAAGTAAACCATTGCCACCAGCAGGTATGTCTGGAAGGTTTTGTAGGTTTGCGTAACGATGTCCTTTGCCACAAAAAACAGCTCGGTAAAGCCTATCACGTTAAGCACGGACGTGTCCTTGATGTTGATGACAAACTCGTTGCTGACGCTGGGCAAAATGTTTCGCATCGCCTGAGGCAACACAACGTTGAACATTGTTTGCGCGTGAGTAAGCCCCAACGCATGTGCTCCCTCGAATTGACCCTTGTCTATGGAAATGATGCCTCCGCGCACAATTTCCGCCATGTACGCGCCCGTGTTGACGGAGACAATCACCAATCCGCTGACGGTGACGTCCAACGTTTTGCCGTCGTTGAGCAGGGCAAACCCCCAAAAGATGACCATTGCCTGCACCATCATGGGCGTTCCGCGAAACACCTCTACGTAAGCGGAAAGCAGGTAGTCGCCTGCTTTTTTGAATACCAATGCCACCTTGTTTTTGGGATTGGGTATCGTGCGGTAGACGCCTATAAGTATGCCTATCAAAAGCCCCGCAAGCGTGCCTATCACCGCCACGAGCATGGTGTAGCCCACGCCGAGAAGTATGTCGGAGTAGTATTCGCGCAGTATTTCCAACATTTTTTACGTTACTCCACGATGTTTTTTCCGCTGGAAAGCTCGATTGCTTTGTTCATAAGCTCTTGGCGTTGCGCGTCCGTGATGCCTTGGAGAATTTCGTTGACCTGTGCCGTGAGGCTGCTGCCCTTTTTGATGCCGACGGCAATTGCCGTGTCCGCTTCGGTGGCGACAAAGCCCGTGGTGTTGTTATGCAGGCGCACGTAGTCAAACTCGGGATTGGACGCGCAGTTTTCGATTGCGCCCGGTTCTTCCGCCACGTAGGCGTCGATGGCTTTTGTTTTTAACGCGTTTATAAGCGCGGGAAAATCGGCGAGCGGCGTTTGCGGCTCTATACCGTAGCTCGGACCCTGCTGCTGCAAGGCGTCATCGTGGAAAGTGCCCTTTTGCGCGGCAACCTTTGCGCCGTTGAAGTCGGACAACTGCGTTTTGCCGTAGTACTTGCCGTCTTTACGCACCACCAACACAAGATTGCTTTGGTAGTAAGGTTCGGAAAAGTCGATCTGCTCCTTGCGCTCGTCGGTGGGAGACATTCCGGCAATAATCATGTCTACAGTGCCCGCGTTAAGGGCGGGAATAAGCGCATCCCACTCCATTTTTACCACCACAAGCTCCTTGCCGAGGCTTTCTGCAAGCTGTTTGGCTATCATCACGTCGTAGCCGTTGGCGTAGCTGTTACGCACCCTGCGGTAGTTGGTGTTGTAAATCTGCACCGCGCCGTTGCTGTCGTCTCGCTGCGTGTAGTTGAAGGGCGAGTAGGCGCACTCCAAGCCGACGTACAGCTTGCCATCCTGCTTTCCGTTACAAGCGACAAGAGTCAGCGCGCATGTGGCAACGAGTACCGCCGCCGTCAAAACGAGCAATGCTTTTGTAAGTTTTTTCATTTGAGTTTCTCCTTAAAACGTATTTAACCGATAACCCTTCAACTGCTTGCCGCAAGGTAAAAAAAGCCCGCAACAAGCGAGCGGTAACGCCGTTGCGGACTGTTTGCAAAACAAAACAAAAATTCCGCAACAAGCGAAGCTATATTGCGGAAAAAATCAACAATATACGATAGCGCTCCACTTGCGTGACAGTACGACGCATATTGTACGCCGTCCCAGCGCAGCAACCCCTCAGACAAGGCAACTGCACTTCGGTTGCTTCCCCTTTACCGCCTGCGCGTTTGTCTGACCGCGCGGGTTTGTCATGGAAGCCACAACCTCTATCAATTATGTAAACATCTTAACACACGCAGCCGCAGTTGTCAAACAAAAACGGACTGTTTTTTCAAATCCGTCGTTGTTCGCCTGTTGCGTGCGCTCTTTTCAAAGCAAGAAAAGGGCTTTTTACTGCAGCCATTTGTCTAAGGTACGCGTAAACCTTTTCAGCTCCGCCTCGTCCTTCGGGTGCCATTTGACGTGATCGTCGTTCCAAATGCCGTACTCCGCGACCGTTTTGTCGTCGCAAGAGTTGCCCAACCAATCGGCGCGCGCGGCAACAAGCTCCGTTTTTGTCACCGTCGCCTGCGCCACTGCGGAAATGAGATATTTTTCCAGCTCGGCAAGCGATTTCAGGTCGCCGACGGGCAAAAACGCCACCTCGAGGTGCTTTTCGATATAGTCGGTGACGGCGGCTTCCGTTTGCGCGTCCCCCTTTTCGCTTTTGAGCAACCACTTGTTCAGCTTTTTACCGTTGCCAACAAGCAGACTGCTACCTATATGCTTGCGCAAAATGCTGCGGTTTTTGCTGCCGACAAGGTGATTGAACACTCTCGACAGCAATCCGTTGGCGTTTGACGGCTCGTGCGTGCCTATGCGCACAATGCGTTTGGGCGAGGACAGCTTGTCCGTCATCACGTAGATACCGTTCATCGGCAGAGCGTTCTCATCCTTGAAGGCTATAAACACCTTTCCCTCGGAAAAGCTCACCGTGGGAGAATTGCTTGCCACCTTGTTCAGCAATTTGTCATACATTTCCGCCGAGATCTCGGCGTATTTGAGCATCAGTTCTTCGCGTTTCATACCTGCCTCCAAACAAAATGTATTGTAGCACACTCATTCGCAGATGACAATATCTGCGACGAAAATAGCCTTTTTTCCGTCAAAAATACGCATAAATCGCAAACGCAAGCGTTTTGAAGAGCTTTCAGCCCCTTACGCGGCGCGCGGTGTGACGCCTGTTTTGCAACACCACTATCGTCACGTAAGCGACAAGCAGCAACGCGCAAGTGCCCAGCAGTATAACGTACATACTCCACAGCGGGATCTGTGTTTTGCTTACATACAGATTGCCGTCAAAGCTATCCAAAACAGCTTTTTGCCCCTGTTCGGACAAGCCTTGTCTGCCAAGCTCTTTTACATAGCCTTGCATAAAGTGTACGCGCGTTATGCCCACGCTGTACGTGCCGGGAAGTACGCACAGCACGTTTCTGACTCCTTCGTCAAATTGCGACAGAGGCATATATGCGCCGCAAATAAAGCCGTACAGACTGCTTACCAACGTCGATACGGCGGAAAGCGCGCCCTGTGTGCCGATATAGCTTTCTATAACGCCCGCAAGCAATGTGCCGAACAGCACGCAGCAAAGGGTGTCTGCAAGTATAAGTAAAACGTCGACAAAGGAAATGTACCAACCCACTATCGCAAGATACACAAATCCCACCGCGATTACTGCCAACATCACCGTGAGGGTGACAAGAAAGTTGGCGGCAAAGTAGCTGAGCGAAAGCGTCGTGCCCTTGACGGGTGAGGTTTTGAGGTCGTTGACAGAGCCTTCTATTTTGTCCTGTATCATCACCGCGTTGGAGCATATAGCCACCGTCACCGCACACACCGACACCACAGAGGACAACAACCAACTGCCTGCAAGCCCATTGACGAGGCGCGCGTCCGTTTCAAAACCGAATTGCTCGAAAATTCCCTTAAAGGAGCTGATGTACACCTCTCTCAAAAAGGTGACGAACAACACAAGCAGTATCATCGGGGTGATGAGCGACACAAAAAACAGAAACTTGTCTTTGAAGTAACACTTCATATTGCGCACGGTCAACGCCCAAAATTTTTTTAGTTCTTTCATGTTACGCCTCCTCGATATTTTTGCCCGTCACGCGCAAAAACACGCTGTCCATGTTGCCCTTCAAAACTTCGTAGTCGTCAAACAGCTCGGGACGAGCGGTAATGAGCTGCGTTGCGACTGCGGTGTTTTTTACCTCGATGTCAACAAAATCCCGTTCGCGCTTTACCGAATAGCCCTCGGCGCACAACTGTTGTGCCTCGTCAAGATGAGAATAGACCCTAACCGTGTCGGTGGCGAACTTGGTTTTCAATTCGTGAGGAGTGCCTTCCGCTACCTTCTTGCCCGCGTCCAATATCACAACGTAGTCGGCAATTGCCGCCTCTTCCATATAGTGAGTGGTCAAAAACACCGTCATTTTGCGCTTTTGCCGCAACTCGTCTATCACGCGCCACACCGTTTGCCGCGTTTGCGGATCTAACCCCGTTGTCGGTTCGTCCAAAATGAGCAGTTCGGGGTTGTGAATGAGCGCACGCGCAATATCGACTCGCCGACGTTGCCCTCCAGACAGCTTTACAAGCGGACGTTGAAGCAGTTCCTTGAGACCAAGCATTCCGTCCAACTCATCGAGACGACGCCTGAAATCCTCTCCGAAAATACCGTAGAGCGCGGCTCGGCTTTTGAGATTGTCCTTTACGCTCAGGCGTTTGTCTAACGCCGAAGCCTGAAAAACAATGCCCAACTTACAACGTATACTCTCGGCATGTTTGTCGATATCCTCGCCGCACACCGTCACCGTGCCGCTGTCTTTGGGTAAAATGCCGCTCAAAATGTTGATTGTCGTGGACTTGCCCGCGCCGTTTACGCCGAGAAAAGCAAACAGCTCCCCCTTTTGAACGCAAAAGCTCAATCCATCCACCGCTTTCACTTCCTTGAAGGACTTGTGCAACTCGGTTATGTCAATGACCTTTTCATTCATGTCGCTCACCTCCGATTTTTTCTTTTACCGCAAAAAATTCTTCCGTAAGCAATTCGCTCACAGCTTCCCAATCCCAATCGAGAAAGCCCGTGGCATACATTGCCGCAATGCCGTGTACCCACACCCACATGTGAGTGTGTATACGTCCCGACGCTGATTTGTCGAAACCGTACTTTTCTACACGTTGGGCTTCACGCCGAAATTCATACGCCTGTTCCCATTTGTCGTTTTCTCCCGCGCGGTTGCGCATAAACAAATACTTGAAAAAATTGGGTTGTTCCTTGGCAAAACGAATGTACCCCATGCCGCTCGCCTTGTACTCGGGGTATTTGCCGCTTTTTATTTCCTCTGCAATGTAAGCGTTGTAACGGTTTTGTATTTCCCCTTCCACCGCGTCCTTCAGTTGTTGCAAATTTTCAAAACAAAGATATATCGGCTGGGTGGAGCAACCGCACCTTGCCGCAACGGAACGAGCGTTGAGAGCTTCCATACCCTGCTCCGAAACGATAGCCATCGCCGCCTGCACTATTTGCTCCCTTGTGATTTGTCTTTTTGCGGACATAACGCCTCCTTAAAAGAAAAATAACAATCGTTATTGATAACAATTGTTATTTTATCCATTTTTTAGAATTTTGTCAATAGTTTGAACAAAAAAAATTTACAATCCACCACCAAGAAATCAGACAATCAGTGCGAAAGAATTTTGCGCACCAACGCTTCGTTGCAGGAAAGCAAATCGACCAAAATGAACATGTCTACGCTGCCGAACACTTTGTCTACAAACGGCTGAGAACCAACTTTTGCGCCCAACATCAGGTACGCCTTGAACAGCGGCGGCAACTTGGCAAAGACGGCTTTGGGGTCGTATTGGTTCGGCGCAAGCAACGTCATGTCCCCCAACGGGTCGCGCGAGACGATACGTAGCGACGGATCTGCCGAATGATTGTGTACAAGAAAAGATATCTCCTCGGCGTATTTGTCGCGATCCACTCCGAAAAAGCTTGCGTCCCCCACCATGTAACGCACGCCGTTTTTTTGCATGTAGTCCAAAATGAACTTCCACAGCTGCATAAGCACCATGCCGTTGCGGTACTCTTTTTTTATGACGGCGCGGCTGAACTCGCAGATCTTTTCTCTGCGGGCTTTGAGCGCGTCCAAGTTGTATTCTTCTTCGCACACAAACGTGCGCCCATTTTCAAGATCCGCGCTTTCTATCATGCGGTAGTAACCAACGATCTGCCCCGTTTGCAGGTCCTTTACGGCAATATGCTTGGCGTAGATGTCGTACTCGTTTCGATCCAGCCCAAGGCTGTTTACCGCGTCGGGACGGTACTCCAATATCATGTCATTGTAGCGCAGCTTGTAAATTTGCTGCAAGTCATCTTCGTCGGTGACAAATCCCACCCAAAATTTTTGCGTCAAGATGTTTTTTCTCCTGTGTTTACGTAAAACCAAATTGCCTCTAAATGATACCACCTTACAAATCAAGTCGCAAGCGTTTTGCAAAAAAATATTCAACAAATGTTAAACTTTTTGAAGGGCTTCTTCTCGAAAAACACGTATACATTTCAAAATGTTACGCCGAAAAAAGCAATTATTGTGATTGACGGAGACAAATCAAAGTAGTATACTAAGGTAGAAATTTATATGCCGCAGGGCAAAAAGAGGTCGTTATGAAAAGAATTGCCGAAAAGGTTGCGCTTGTCGCGCTTGTTTGCATTGCATTTGTGTTTGTGATAGTTGCAGTGCTTTACTCCACAAACGTCATTCCCCAAAAAGATACAGCCGACAACGCCGTTGCGATAGTCGTACTGTCCGTGTTGGGGGCTATATATTTGGGATTGTCGGCATATCTGCTGATAATCAACTTTTCCGAGGGCGTAAACGTCAAACGCATACTGCTGTTTCACGACTCCGACAGCGCAACTCGCGCGGGCAGCAAGGTTGTAAACAGCATTGTCAAGGGCTGCGCAAAGGAGTTTCCGCAGCTGAAGGTGAAGCGCACCGTGTTAAGGCTCGACGACAAAATGGGCTTGACGGCTACCGTTTCGCTGGAAGCGTTGATAGCGGACGACATTGCAAGCTACGTGCCCAAATTCAAGACGCTGCTTTTACAAAGTTTTTCCGACGCGCTGGGACTGAAGCTTAACGCCGTCAACTTCGATGTGGTAAAGCTGACCAAAAAGTACACTCCCACCGACACCGAAGTGGTAACTGCGGAACAAGCGCCACAGGCGGCTGCGGAGAAAACGCCGCAACCCGAGCAAACGCCGACGCCCGCCGTCGAGGAGGTCGCCGCAACGGAAGAAACCGCTTCGGAACACAAGCAGGAGGACATAGCCGCCGGCGAAAACGTCGAAGTCGAAGCGTAAAAAACCTAAAAAAAATCGGAACGGTAAAATGCCGTTCCTTTTTTTTGTACTTGTCAGCTGCCCGTAGATTCGTATTTGCGCTCCAAAATGTGCCACACACACAACGACAACGCAAACAGCGCGCAGGACACAGCCACTATCACTGCGGCGATGACGTAGGGCGAATAGGTGGCAAACAAGGTCACCTCCACGGGGTAGCTGATGATGAGCGCAAAGGGAAACACAAACGTCAGCAAGCCGCGAATGATCGTCGGGTAGATTTTAAGCGGGTAGCGCGTGTAGGAAATAAAGTTGTAGTTGATTTGCAGCAGCTGTCCGCTACGCTTGAATTTGAACGCAAGCGCAGCAAAGATGATTTTGAAAGATGTTATCATCAACGCGCCGAAAAGCGTTGCCATAATGAGCAAAAACACCGCTCCGAAGCTCCAGCTGACGGAAAGCATGCTTCCGCACACCGACAACATCACCACTCCCACGGCAAGCTCGCCCAAGCCCTCCAATTGGAAGGTTTCCGCAATTACCAAAAACAGCACGGGCACGGGCTTTGTAAACATTCTGTCCATTTCGCCAGATTGCACCTTGAAAAACGCCACGCTCCACAGGTCGTCGGTAAAAATGTGGTCGAGGGCAACGGGCAACATGGAAAAACCGTACAAAAAGCCCATTTCCACCATCGTCCAACCGTTAAGGCTCGGTATGCTTTCCATTATCATCCAAATGGAAAGTATGCTTGCAACGTTGGTGACAAAAAAGTTGAATATGGAAATGAACGTGTCTCGTTTGTACTCCAACCGCGTGATTATGGAACGCTTTATACAAGTGAAGTAGAGCTTTATATATCTCACGTCTAACCTCCCTGTACGGTAACCTTTTTACTCGCCACGCGGAACACAAGCCAACCGACGCCCTCCAACACAACGAGCCACCCCAGCGACAACGCAAGGCTTAAAAGGGCGTTTGCCCAATCCATTTTCAACATCAATATCAGCACGGGATTTTGACTGATACCCGCAAAAGGCGAGTAATTGAGCAGCTGCTTGAACACGCCCGGAAAAAAGCTTAGCGGAATAAGCGAACCGGACAGAAAATTGACGATGACTTGCTTCATCGAGTTCATTCCCCAACCTGCCGTTGTGTAAAAGCACAGCACGCCGCAGATGTAGTCCAAGCAGTCGTACAGCATGGTAGCAAGCAGCTGTGCCGCAAAAAACAGTACCAAATGCAGCGGCACTAACCACCAAGCGGCAATGACAATATAGCCCAGCGCGGCAAAAACAATGTACAAAACGGCAAGCAGCGGCAAGCCCAACAGCACCATGTTCATGCACATCGCGCCCAAATTGGAAAAAACAAATCTCACGCGATAGCTTATCGGTTTGACAAAGGACATTGCAATTGTGCCCTTGGTGATGTCCTGCACCACGCTGTACATTGTGTTCCCCGGGAAGGACACAAAGTTGAACACGTTTATAAACGCCGCGTACACCAACATTTCCCGCAGGGTGAACCCGTTTATCACCGCCTGCTCAGAATTGGAGTAGACGCCAATCCACAAAAAGAACACGCACAAAATCTGCAATGCGCTGACAATCAGCCATCCGAAAATGTTAAAGCGATATGCGACCGTTTCCATTGCTCCCGCGCGGAAAAACGGCTTGTAACGTCTCAACATCAGCCTGCCTCCTGTTCTTCGAGGATTTGTCGCACCACGTCCTCTACGGTTATCTCCGCCACCTTGAGGTCGGAGGTTTTGAGCGTGTGGAAGCAGTAGTCCACCACATGTTCCAAAGCCACCTCGTCGGCGTTGAATTTGACAAGCAGTCCGTCGCCGTCCCTTTCGTAGGTCACTTTGCCGTCAAAGGTGTTGAGCAAATCGGCGTCAAAGCTCGCTTGGGGGTTGACGGTAAGCGTGCGCAGATCGCCGAAGCGATGCTTGATGTCGGCAAGAGGACCGTCGTAAATTATGCCGCCCTTTTCTATGATTATTATGCGCGAGCATAAGTCCTCGATGTCCTGCATGTCGTGAGTTGTCAAAATCACCGTGGTGTTGTACTTGGCGTTCATCGTCTTGATGGCTTCGCGTATGTGTTGCTTTACCAACACGTCCAAACCTATCGTCGGCTCGTCGAGAAAAAGTATTTGCGGATTGTGCAGCCACGCCGCGGCAAGGTCGGCGCGCATACGCTGTCCGAGAGAAAGCGTCCGCACCGCCTGATTGAGAAACTCCCTGATACCCAACGTCTCGCACAAAAAATCCATGCGTTCACGGTAGTCCGCGTCGTCGATACGGTAAATCTCTTTCAGCACCTTAAAGCTTTCTATCAGCGGAATATCCCACCACAGCTGCGTTTTTTGCCCAAACACGACGCCAATTTTAGACGCCACCTTTCGGCGCGCCTTGTAAGGCTCTATGCCGTCCACAAGCACCTTGCCCTCGGTGGGAGTAAGTATGCCGCACATCATTTTGATGGTTGTGGATTTGCCCGCGCCGTTGCTGCCTATGTAGCCGACGATCTCGCCGTCGCCTATTTCCGCATTGATGTGATCCACCGCCACTATCTCCTCGTACTTTGCGGAAAACAGCGTTTTGAGCATTCCGAGAACGCCCTCCTTGCGAATGGGCTTTTTGAAAATTTTGGTGAGATTTTGCAGTTGGATCATAAAAAACCTCCCTGTGCCGTTGCCTTGCACAAACCGCATTGTTTTAGAACATTTGTTTATAATTTTACTCTTTGCCAACTGTTGCTGTCAAGTAAAAAATATGTTTTGCAAATATATTCCCGCAAATTGCGCACGCTAATTGCAAAAGGAGAAAAATATGACCATAGCACAACAGGTGGGCGAAAACCTCAGAAGCGCACGCAAGGCAAAGGGAATGACTCAACAAAAGGTTGCGGAAGCAATGAACAAATATCAATCGGATTACAGCGACTACGAGCGCGGACTGATACAGCTTGACTACGACAAAATACTGTTTTTGTGCAATTTGTTCGACATAACCCCCAACGAATTGTTTTATATGGGCTAATTATACGCCTACCCCCCCCCCTGTCAAGTTTTTAACACAAAAAAATGACTCCGAAGAGCCAAATTTTCTTGTCGCTCACATTCGGAGCTGTTTTTGCATACTTACGGACTGTTTTGAGAAGTTACTGTTTCAAAATACCCTTAGGCGCAAAACTGTTACGCTTGCCCGACAACATGTCGTAGTACATATTGAACACGTTTATCGCAGTGCCTTCCTCCGCCAACTCCATCACATACTCGCCGTTGAGCTTGTACATCACAAACACCAACGCCTCGTCCGACGCTATATCGGGAATTGGGGTGACAGGGTGCAATATGCAAAAAAGTTTTTTCCCATACGGAAACACAGCCACCTGCTCGAATTCCACCTCGATATTGTCGTTGAAGAGGGTGATATTTTCAAAATTGCGCTTGTTCAACAATTTTTTGCGCGTCTCTTTCATTTTGTTTGTTTTCATGGTTCACCTCAGATTTTCAGTTTCAAAATTTTACCGGCGATGCGCGACAAAATGTTTTCCAATATTATCAACACCAGCCAAGCGCCGAGTATACCCAACACCACGCCGACGATGTTCGCCCATTTTTCATCACCAAACAACATTCCGCCCACCAACGGTCCTATGGGTGGTATCAACACGAGAAAGGTGAAGGGTAACACAAATCCGACCAAGCTTCTGATAAAGAAAAACAGGTTGTAAAAGAACTCCAACAGCCCCATAGAACCTATATTCTCAAAGTCCTCGTCATACCGCACAAAACTGAGATGTATACGTATTTTTTTGCTTTTGGTCGTGTGTGGGTTGATGTTGACATTTCCGTTTTCACTGACGTACCCGTTATACGTCGTTCTGGTGCGCGTCTCCGTTTGCTGCACCGCGTCGTCAAGTTGCCAACCGAACCGACCCATGTTCCGCGCTATTCGTTGCCAACCCATCTGCCTCACCCACAGCGATTTTGTTTGCATAGTGGTCTCCTCCCTTTCTTTTTTTGACATAATTATATAGGAATTTTTCCTATATGTCAATATAAAAATACGAAAAAATACTATATTTCTCTTGAAAAAGGGAGCTGACAATGAACATTGCTAAGATTGTGGGAGAAAATTTGAAATTGGCGCGAAAAGCCAAAGGTTACAGCCAACAGCAGGTGGCGCAGGCACTCAACAAGTATCAGCCTGACTACAGCGAATACGAGCGGGGACTCATACAGTTGGACTACGAGAAGATAGTTTTTCTGTGCAAGATGTTGGACATCACGCCCAACGACCTGTTCGGTTTCAATTCGTAGGCGCACCGCATTATTTGCAGTTTTGCCCGCAAGTTATATATAATTGTTGTTTGAATACGTTCATAACAAATTGCCCCAAACGGGAAAACATAAAAAACACATACCGCAAAAAGAACTCTTGCAAGAGCCGTAAGACAGTGCAAAAGTTCTTTTTTACGGTTTGTTTACAGCTTCAGCAGCTGCTCCACCAATCCGTCCAGACGAGCGCGCTGCTCGGCGTTCAAAAGGGGGCGGACGCGGTTGGCAAACGCTTTGAGCTGCTCGTTGGAGAGCTGTCCGCGCGCCTTTTGCTCGATGACGTTGTATACTATGTCCTTTACAAGCTGTCCTTCGCCCTCGCGCTCGTACTTGGCAGCAAGCCTTTTCATTTCCTCTACCTTGCTTTGATAGTCGTCGGCGGGTCGTTGAGAGCGTTCCTGCGGCTCCGCCTGTTTTTCACGGGGAGCTTGCGGTTTGGACTTTTCGCTGTACTCGTATCGTTGATTTACAAATATGTTGCGCGGATCGTTTTCGTTGGGCATTGTGCATTCTCCTTGAAATTTAGTTGTTACTATAAATTATATGACGGCATATAATGTAGTGATTACAAAAAGGAGGGAGACTGCATGAATTTGTCTACCGTGGCTTTGATATTGCTTGCGTGGCAGTTGCTCGGCTCGGGAGACAAACCGCGGCGCACACCTCCGCAAATGGATTTGAAAAACGTTTTGAGCGACGACGTAAAACAGATGATAAACAGCGCGCAAAGGCTGTCGGACAAAAACTGTACGCAAGCGGAACGCGCGGGAGCAATATTCGAAATTATGGCAAATCCCGCCTTGCAAAGCCTTGCGGGAAGCATTTTCGGCACAATGGGGTCGCAAAACAACGAAGCTTCACCGCCGCCACCGCAGGAGCCCGAATGTAAAACCGAAGAACCGAATGTCAACGCAGAGGGGTATCGCTTTGAAACACCCTCTCCCGCCACGCAGGAGTTTTTCCGCCCGATAGACAACATCGCCGACGCCGAGGTCAAGCACAAACTTTATTGGTTCTACGAAAATTGGTACATAAAGTGACGCTTTCCTTGCGTAGCCACTTTCCCGCTCGTGGGGTAGCTCCCTTGTGTCGAAACTCATCCACCTCGTCACAGCTTTCCCTTGATAGCACCAACCTCGCACAAGGCTCGGTCGGTTCCGCTATCGGTCAGCTGTTCCTCTCCCCAACAAGCTTCGTTATACTCAACTCGTTGGGGTCCCCGTTATAGCCCCCCTTCTCTTGCGTCCTCAAGAGAAGGCTTTGTATGCAGTTGCAGAATATGTTAAGAAACAAGCTGTCAAAACAAACTCGGAATTTTCGCGCGCGGAGACGGACGTTTCGTCCGTAGTAGCGGAAAAAGCGAAAATTCCGTCTGCAATCGCGGGCGTGTACCGAGATTGCAGCCAAACTTGGGGGTGCTGGGGCAAGACCCCCAGCTAAGTCTAAAAAATGAAGCCGCGTGCAGCGGCTTCCTTAGTAGTCCGACTTTGGCGACGCTCCGCGCACGAAGTGGCAGTATCGTGAGAGCTTACCAAAAGACTTAAATATGGTAAATGGGAAGAGCCAACTTCTACGGAGAAACCGATTTGTTAAGCGAACGATACGCTCGCCAAACGTGTGGTCGGATTCATCCCCAATATTCGTTTACCTTCTGCATCAAATCGGCGTAGGATGACAATCCGTTGTACGCGTCGTCGGGCGTGTAGCCCTTGTCGTGAATGTTGACGCCCAACGGCGAATAGTAGCTTGCGCAGGTGTAGTAAACCGCCCACGGGTAGTCGATTTGCTTGCCGTTGATGTCGGTGACTGTGCCCGTATAGGGCAGCTCGTTCCAAGTTTGCGCAATGCCTTTGCCGTAAGTGGTAGTACCCATCTGCACCGCCGTTCCGTAGTCGAGCATACAGCCCGTCAGCAATTCGCTCGCGCTTGCGCTGCTGCCGTCCGTCCACACCACAATGTCGCACTTGTCCGAAAGCGCACCAAAGTAGCTGAAGTAGCTGCTTGTACGGTACTCGTTTTGACGAACGGGTGAGGGTTTTGGCATGTCGAAGTAGGTGATGAGCAATTTTCCGTCGGTGTTTGTTACGCTCTTTTTTTGTGCGGAGGTTAATTTTCCGTCGGTGATGAGCATTGACGCGATTTCGCTTACGTAGGAAACGTTGCCTCCCGGATTGCCCTTCAAATCCAACACAAGATGCTTCAGACCCGACTCCTTGAACAGCTTCATCACCTTTTTGAACTCGTCGCTTGCGGACACGGTTTTTTTGTCCGAACCGATGTAATCCATAAATTCCAATATGCGCACGTAGCCAGTGTCGGCGGGAAGCGCGTCCAAATTGCGCAGTTCTTCCGTAGAGGTTGCGCTTGACGGCGATTTGTTGATGCGTGTGGAAACGTTGGTTTTGTTTTGCCCAAAGTAGAACTCCACAAATTGATAGTTGTACTTGCTGTTGGGCTGAAACAGCACGCCGCGCTTTAACGGCACGGAAACAATGTCGTACCCGTCGTCAGTGCGGCGCAGCACCCTGAAATTGGCGGAATCTGTCGCGTTCATCACCATTCTTACAGAATCTTCCGTCCATTCCCCCGGCGCAAATTGCGAAAAAGTCTCCTTTCCTACCACGGGTGCGCTGCCGTTCGAGGCTTTCATTTCCGTCAGCTCCAAAACAATGTCGCCGACAAAAAGCTTGCCGTAGGCGGGTGAATCGGTAATGACGTTGGAAATGTACAACCCCAAACCGCTTTCCCAAATTTCCGAAAAGCCGAATGTCCGTTCGTTACCTACAATTTCCACCACGGGGTGAGTAAAATCGTAGTAGGTTTGAGGGGACATCAGCCGACAAAAACGATCGCCGGCATTTCGCATAAGCGCAGTTCCCGAAGCTTCGATAGCCGCCGTCCATTGCTCGTCGGAGACGTCCGCGTAGTAGTTATCTTTTAGATACTGCACAACCTCGCTGTAAATGCCGTCGGCGTCGTCGCTCACTCTGTGCGTAACTGCTTGAACGATTGTGCAAAGCAGATACCCTAGCCCTATGCAGGCGACCAACGCCACCACCAGCAACACGATATACAGCGTTTTTCCGTTCTTTTTTTTCGGTTCGGGAGCGGGGGTGTTGTACCAACCGTTAAAAACGGGACTGCCTTGCGGTTGCGCGCCGTTTTGCCCATTGGGATCGTTCTGCGCCTGCTGCTGTTGATGTTTTTTATACTCTTCATCGTAAAAATCGTTCATTGTTCACTCCTGAGGCTGTTGCACAGCCATTGCAAACCGTTTACCGCTTTAACTGCGCCTGCCGCGTCTCCGCAGAAAACAGTAACGCCGCCGTCCAACACTACCGTGTTGCCGCGAGCTTGGCTTGCGTCGCTTGTTACGATAACGTGCGTCGCCCCTTCAAACAAAGCCAACGCTTCGTCTACCTTTGCGGCGTCGTCAAAAAAGTCGTCCCACACCACGATCCGCCGCGCGACTGTCATTCCGCGAGCGAGCGCGAGCTTTTTCCGTTGCTCCGACGAGAGCTTACCCGCTTTGCAACCTACGTTTTCAAAGCCAAAGCGTTCTGCAAGCGCCATTGCCTCGCCGCGGCGCACTTGTTTGGGAAACTTGCGCAATTTGAGGGGGTATTCGATATTATACAATATGCTTTTTCTCTCGAAAAAAACGGGTTTGCTCGGCAAATAAAGTATGTCCAAGTTGGCGTGAGCAATACCCGACAGGCTTTGTCCGTCCAACAAAATTTGTCCCGACGTGGGTTCTGCCTGTTTGACAAGCAGCTTGCACAAGGAGGTTTTGCCGCTTTGCACGTCGCAAAGAATTGTGTTCAGCCCGTCCGTCAGACAAAAGCTCGCACCCTTCAAAACCTCGAACTCGTCGTAATGGTATTTCAGATGAACGTCCTTGAACTCGATCATTCTTCCAGCTCGTCCAACGTAAGCTTGTAGGCGGCAACAAAGTTGTCTACAAAGTAGTCCACTTCGGGGCTTTTGAAGGCGCGGATCTCCTTCAAGATTGTTTTTTCCGCCTTGGCGAACTCCGAATTGCCCATTTTTACTTCGTCTATACATTTGATGTAGGCGCACAGCTTGTCGGCATACTTGACAAAACGGTGTTCGATACTGTCATTGTCGTTGATTATTTTGGCGTACTCCGCCGACAGCTCCGACGGCAAAAAGGTAAGTAATCTTTCGTTGCTGTAATGCTCCAAACGCTTGTACGCGTCGCGTATTTCGGGGTTGAAGTACTTGATAGGCGTAGGCAAATCGCCCGTCATAACCTCGCTCGTTTCGTGAAACAACGCTTTTACCGCAATGCTGTTGGCGTCTAAATTTCCGCCGAAATATACATTTGAAACGGTTGCCAAAGCATGCGCGACCACCGCCACCTGCTGACTGTGTTCCATGATGTTTTCCGTCATGCCGGAGTGCATCAAACCCCAACGGTTGATGTACTTCATTCTGTTGAGATAAGCAAAAAATTTGTACATAAACACCTCTTTTTTCAAGCAAACGCAGTTAGTTGATTTTCTTACTATTTTAGCACATATTTTTACAAATAACAACAAAAAGCAGCCGCATTGAAAGCGGCTGCCCGTTGAATTTGTCTACTTTGCCTGTTCGGCGGTTTCCGTAGAGCTTGGCGCGTCCTCGGGGTGTACGTATTTGATACACTTGCGCGGACAGCCCTCCAAGCATTTGTAGCAGTGGATACACTTGCTGTAGTCGATGATGGGCACATTGTCAACAAGGTAGATAGCCCCCGTAGGACAGTTGCGTTGGCACTTGCCGCAGGCAATGCAACCTGCTTGACACTTGCTCGTCACGTCCTTGCCGCGGCACTGCGTGGAGCAAGCCACATAAACCTTTGCCGAAACAGGTACGCGCCTGATAAGGTTTTTGGGGCAAGTTTTGATGCACATTCCGCAGCTGCGGCACAAATCGGGATCGATGTGCGAGTAGCCCTCGCGACACTCCACAGCGTGATAGGGACAAGCGTCTACGCAGCTTCCCGCGCCCATGCAGCCCACCTCGCAGGCTTTACGTCCGCCTGCAAGCATGTTTTGGCTGACGCAATCGCCGTAGCCCTGATACGCGTACTTGTCCTGACACTTTACGCCGCCGCTGCAGCCCACGACCGCAATTGTCGGTTCGGCGTTGCCCTCTACCGCTATGCCGAGAATGTTGCTTATCTCTATGCGCTTGTCGGGGGGAGTTTGTCCGCAGGCGTCCAGCTTGGCTGTGCCGTCAACGAGAGCCTTGGCAAAGCCCGCGCAACCGGGGTAGCCGCAAGCGCCGCAGTTTGCGCCCGCAAGACATTTTTCCACTTCCTCTATGCGAGGGTCTTGCTTGACTTCGGTAAATTTGTTTATCAGCAGTATCAACACGCCCAATACAAGGGAAAAACCAAACGCGATTGCAAGGGCAATGAGTACTGTCGTCCATTGAAAGTCGCGACCAATTCTCAATAACAATTCAATCATAGCGCCCTCCTTAAATTGTGAACAGGTAGAATGCCATTGCCATAAAGCAGGCGGCAAGCATAGTGATGGGGAAGCCTCTCATCGGTTTTGCCACTTGCAGCTTGTCCGTTTTGGTGCGCAAGCCCGCGAGCAAAACGATGGCGAGAGTAAAGCCCAAGCCGTAGAACAAACCGGAAAGTACCGCTTCGCCATAGCCCATCACCATGTTGACGTTGACAAGTTTTCCGAAGAACACATCGCTGAAAATGTAGCCCGCTTTGGAAGCGTCTGTTGTTTCCGTGACGATTTTTGCGATACCGAGAATTGCGCAGTTTGTGGTGACAAGGGGCAGATAGATACCCATTGCGGAGTACAATCCGGGGCTGAAACGGCGAAGCACCATTTCCAGAATTTGCACCAACGACGCAATGACAAGAATGAATACCAATATTCTCAAATACTGCAAACCCATCGGCGCGAGCAAAAATGTGTAGATAGGATAGCACACCACGCAGGTGATGACCATAACGGCGGTGACGGCTAAGCCCATACCCGTCGCGGAACTGATTTTTTTGGACACTCCGAGGAAGGGGCATATTCCCAAAAATTGAGAGAGAACAAAGTTGTCTGCAAAAAGTGCAGCTATGATGATAGCAAATACGTCCATGATTATGCCTCCTTAGCTTCGGTCGAAGCAGCTGCTTGTGCCTCAGCCTCACGCTCGACAGCAGCGGCGTTGTGTGCCGCCTTGTGCTTCAATTTGCGCTCGACTGCGTTGTAGCATACGTTGAATATAGCGATAAACAACGCATAGGTCAGGAATGCGCCCGCTTTTTCCGCAAAGAACGCAATTTGGAAGTTCCACAGCTGTACGCCGAACAACATTCCCTTGCCGAGAATCTCGCGAACAATGCCCATAAGAGTAAGAGACACTGTGAAGCCTATGCCCATGAACAGACCGTCGCAAACGGAATCCAACGCGGGGTTGTGGCTGGCAAAACTTTCCGCTCTGCCCAAAATGATACAGTTGACGACTATCAAGTCGAGGAACATGCCCAAATTTGCAAAGAGCTTTTCCATGTACGCTTCCATAAACATAGAGACGATTGTGACGAATGTCGCAATTATCATGATGAAGCAGGGAATACGTACCTTGTCGGGAATGACGTTGCGAAGCAGCGAAATCATCAGGTTGCTGAACACCAACACAAATATGACCGCGGCTCCCATGCCGAGACAGGATATTGCGCCCATGCCCGTCACCGCAAGCGTGGGACATGTGCCCAACACAAGGCGGAGAGTGGGATTTTGACGGACAGTTCCGTCAAGAGCTATTTCCTTAAATCTTTTTAATTTCATTGTGTTGCCCTCCTCAATTGCCTGACGCGGCGTTCGCGTCAAATGCCGTCAAAGCGGCTTGCACCGCCACGCGAATGAGGTTCGCCGAGTGCGTTGCACCTGTAATGTTGTCAAGGTTTGTGTTGTAGAGCTCATCGATATTGTCAAGTCTTGCGCCGACAAGATACGTGAGCATTCTGTCCGTTTCGTCCTTCGTAGGCTGTCCGGGAACATAGCCGTCGACGACAGTATTGATTGCTTGGACCTTGCCCTTGCCGTCGGTATCCGCAACGACAGTCACTTCGAGTACGTAAGTTTGAGGCGTTGTACCGATACCGAGTCCCGCAACGGTATACACGCCCTCGGTTGAGCTTGTCATTATCGCATAAGCGTTGTAGCTGCCGAAAGTGAACGTGTAAATACGGTTGGCAAGAATTTTGACAACGATTGCGTCGGTATCCTCTATGCCCTCGCTCTTAGATAGTATCTCGCCGTCCTTTACGACGACTACCTTCAGCGTTTCTTCGCCGTAGACGTAAGCGAACAAAACGTCGCCGTCATTGGTTACGCGGAACAAGTAGCTCAGCTTGTCTGTTTCGTCGGACAAAGCGTCGGCAACCTTTTCGGTGCCGTCCACCGTCGCCGTGCTTACGTTGACTGCGGCAAACGTCGCGCTTGCATAGTCGTCGCCGAGCAGTTGCTTAACGGCGTCGCGCGCCAAACCTTCTTTGTCTATCAAGCCAAGCTCGTTTTTGACGCTTTCGGTGTTGAGGCAGTACCATGCCGCCGCTTTTACGGCGTTGTAAATGGCGTCGGTCGTTTTGATAACGGTAGCGCCGGTCATGTCCTTGCCGAATTCCTCATCGACGCGCTTGCCGACATACCACCTTGTACCGGCATTGGACGGAACGCGCGCGATATAAGATTGTAGCGTGTTTTCCTTTATAGCCCAGCTTTTTATGGTAGCGTCGGGGTTAATCAAAACGTACAGCGTAACAGTTCCGCCTTGATAACCGTCGTTGCCCACCGCTTCGATGATGTAAACGCCGTCCTTGGACTTGTAAACATTTTTTACGTTGCCCGTAGGCGCGGAGGTGTGCGTCAAATCCGCTTCAAAGCCCTCTGCGGGGGAGTAGTCGCTGTACACATCACGCATTGCGCGAGCAAAACGCTCGGCGTCGTCAATGTAAAGAAACTCGTTGCAAACAGCCAGCAGCGCAACGCACACAAAGCAGATGCACACCAACACAGCCACTGCCTTTACCGCGGAAACAAGCGCGGGATGCTTGTACTGCTTGGCAGGCTTCGCCTCGGTTGCCGCAGCTGCGTGCCTTTTGTACCTGCTGACAAGCAAGTAGACGACAGCGGCAATTTGTACGGCAATTATCAAAAGCAGTACCACAAGAATTGCAATTTGAGCGCCCGTCATATCACTTACCCTCCTTTGCTACAGCTTTTTCGTCGGAAACAGGCTCGCTTTTCAGCTTTTTGACGCGAGGCTTTTTTTCCGGTTTGACGTAGCCAAAAGGCTTGCGGCGAATGAAAAGGTCAAACAGCGGTACGAGAATGTTGCCCAGCAAAATCACGAAGGACACCACTTCGATTTTCATCACTCTGCGCAGAACCGCAGTCAAAATGCCCAACAGGGCAAAGTAAATGTAGTTGCCGAGTTTGGTATTTGGCGTAGTTACGTAGTCGGTAGCCATGAATATTGCTCCGAGCATCAATCCGCCGCTCAATATCGAAGGCAAAAAGACCTTGAGCGCGTCCTCAAACGCAATGCTTATCGTCCCGCTGTTTACAGTGGAAAATGCGCGCGTATTGTCTACCCAAGCGATCAGCACAGACACAACGCCTGTAGTCAAAATGTACACCAAGGGCCAACGGAAGTTGAGTACGCCGCGAATTATCAGATATATACCGCCCACGATCAGAGCCAGCTTGCAGGTTTCGCCGATTGTGCCGGCAACGCCTGTGCCAAGGAACAGATCCCAATTGTTAAGAGGGTTTGCGGGAGCTTCGGCACTGCCCAACAGCACCTGCAGCGGAGTTGCGCCCGTCATGCTGCCATGGGACACGGGCGAGGTTACAGGCAAAGGGGTGTTGTTGCTCGGATTGACAAAGTACATTGTTCCGCCTAAAGTCGCGCCGAATGCGATAAAGGCAAAAATTCTGCCCGCAATTGCAGGGTTGACAATGTTTTTGCCCGTGCCGCCAAACAGCATTTTGACAATGACAATTGCAAATACCGACGCAAGCAAGCCGACATACCACTTTGACGTGGGGTAAAGGTTCATGCCGATAAGCAAGCCCGTAACAAGGGACGTAAAGTCGAACTCACGGACGATTTGCTTGAAGGGCTTTTTGCAGCACAGCAAGTAAATCCACTCGGCGGCAACGCAGGTAACGCAGCAAATTGCAAGGTGCATAAAGGACAGCCAGCCCAACTCGGGAAAAGCGGGGTTTGCAATGCCGTTAAGCACGCAGCCTGCAATGCACGCGGGAAGCAGCGCAATGCAGACGTCTATCATTATTCTGCGCGTCGTGCGAGGAGATTTGATGTGCGGAGAACTCGAATAAACGTAGTTTGCCATACTATTTTTTCTCCTTTGCTTTCATTTTGGTAAGACGAACGCTTTGCACAATAGGGCGTTTGGCAGGACATACGTAAGCGCAAGTGCCGCACTCGAAGCAATTGAGCGCGCCGTACTTGATTGCGTTTTCCATGTCGCCCACCGTTGTGTAAAAGTCGATGTACATGGGCATGAGTCTCATGGGACACACGCTTGCGCAACGTCCGCAGTTTATGCACGGAGTGGGTAGCACCGTGGACGCTTCCTTGTCGGTAAGGGCAAGAAATCCGCTGTCCGTTTTGGTGGTTGCCACGTCGAGATTGACAAGGCTGAAGCCCATCATAGGACCGCCGCTGACCAATTTTGTTGTGTTTTCCGTTGTGCCGCCGCACAGCTCCACAATTGCGGAAAGGGGCGTTCCCACGGGCACTTCCAAATTTTTGGGGTTGACAATGCCTCTGCCGCTGACCGTCATCAAACGCTTGTATAGCGGCGTTCCGTTTACAACGGCGTCGTACACAGCATAAGCCGTGCCCACATTGTCTACAATGCAACCGACGGCTGCGGGCAACGCGCCCACGGGCACATCGCGGTTGAGGCAAGCCTTGATGATGGTTTTTTCCGCGCCTTGAGGGTACTTCTTTTTGAGCAGCACCACCACAATGTCGTCCTCTTGACGGTTTTGAAGCGCTTCCTTGGTGTCGGCAATGACGCCCTCTTGCTCAAGCAGCTTGGCGTAAGCCTCCTGCTTGTTTGCTTCGATACCGATGTACACGTTGTGGACGTTTATCGCCTTGGCAATGAGTCTTACGCCCTGCAAAAACTCCTGCGTGCGCTCTATCATCAGACGATTGTCGCAGTTGAGATAGGGCTCGCACTCGGCGGCGTTGATGACAAGACTGTCAACGGGATCTTTGGGTTGCAGCTTTACGGCTGTGGGAAATCCCGCTCCTCCCATGCCTACGATACCCGCCTCGGCAATACGATTTACAATTTGTTGCGGCGTCGGCTCGGAAAGCTTGGGGTAGGCAAATTTGTCCTGCTTGCCGTTGGAACGAATGTGAACACATTCCACATTTGCGCCTTGGGCATTTTTGCGCTGAACGACGCCTACCACTTCGCCGCAGACGGGTGAGTGAATGTTTGCCGAAACAAACGAGGACGCTTGCGCAATCAATTGTCCTTCGACAACCTCGTCCCCTGCGTTTACGACAGGCTGTGCAGGTTTTCCGATGTGCTGAGACAGCGAAACGTAGTAGTCGGTGACAACGGGCATTTGTTCAATAGCCGCCGTCGCCGTCAGCTCCTTGTTGTCCGGCACATGAAAACCACCTCTGAAAGTTTTCATACGTTGCTCCTTTTTTGGGATTTTGGCGCGTTTGCACCACACAAAGAACAGTATAGCACAAGATTATATTATTTGTAAAATAAATAACAAAAATTTAATAAAAAAACTCTCCGCCTTGGAGAGGTTTTCACTATGCAAGAAATTTCCGCGCGCGGAGACGGACGTTTCATCTCTATTCAACTATCGAGGGGAAGTTGCTTTGTGTCGAAACTCAACCACCGCTCGTCACAGCTTTCCCTCGATAGCACCAACCTCGCGCAAGTAGCAACATACTCTTACTTCGTCCCTATGTGTCGAAACTCATCCACCGCCGTTCGGCGGTCCCCCTTCTCTTGCGTCCTCAAGCGAAGGCTTTATGTGCAGCTTTTAGCTTGCTACACACAAAATAGTAGTGCCCACTCGAAAGAGAAACCTTATATGGTTAGACGAAATGAATTTCGTCCCTATCGTCTGCTTTCGCAGACACTTCCCCACTCGTGGGGAAGCTATGCCTCTGTGACAAACTTTGTTTCAAAACAAACTGTTCTAATTAAAGCTCCGACCTTGTTTAACACAGGCACGAGGGTGTTCGGTGAAAAATAATCTGCAACGAACTACTACGAAGAAAAACACCCCCCCCCCAACCTTGTTCAACAAGGAGCGAGGGTGTTCGCACGCAAAACAATCCGAAATATACTACTACGAAGAAAAACGCCCAAACCTTATTCACCACAGCCGCGAGTGTGTTTCCCGAAAAATAATCTGCAACGAGCACCTTGCACAAATTTTACTTTGTTCTTCTACTAAAGGGTGCAAGGTGCGAGCGAAGCCCTTTTTTCGGGGAATATGCGAGCGGCACCGCGAAGCCCGTTTTGCGGCGAATACCCGATGCGACATCACCAATCTTCTCTGTCCGTCAGCTTGATGTCGGTGTAAAACTCTTTGTACTTTTCCTTGAACTTTTCGCTTTCGGGACGGGTATCCTGCGCCACGGCATCGTCCAAATCCATTCCGTCGTCGTCCGCAAGCTCGCTTTGGCGCATAAGATCGTACATTGTGCTGTTTTTCATGACTGCGCGTCACCGCCGTTGTTTGTCGATTCGTCCGAGCCTTGCGCGCTTGCGCTCTGCTCCGATTGGACGTTTTGAACGTTCTCCGTTTGAACTTCCGAAGGCGCGCCCGCAGTTACAGGCGCAGGCTTACCCCTGCGACGGAGCATTTCGGGAGCGATTTCGCCCGCCTTGCTCAAAGCCCACTTGGTAAGAACGGGACCGACAAGCTCGTAAATAAGCACCGCGCACATGGTGATTGTAACAATGTTTGCCCCGACGTGGCTCAAGGTTGCAGCCATATCTCCCGAAGCGTTGTTGGCGGCTTTGGCAAATTCGGTTTTGCACATGGTAGCCATACCTATTGCCACGCCCGCTTGCGGAAACAGCGTTATACCAAGGTAGTTGCGCACTTTTTTGTCGCTCTTGGTGATGGCTGCGCCCGCCATTGTGCCCAAGTACTTGCCCGCGCAACGCAGTATGATGTAAGCGGCAATGCACACCAAAAGCAGCGGATTTTCCGCAAACATCATCACGTCCAATTCCGCGCCGGAAAGAATAAAGAACAGCATCAAAACGACGGGCGTCCAATGGTCGGTGTTATCCATGATTTGAGACGCCTCTTTGCGCATGTTGACGAATGTCGCGCCCGCCATCATGCACACCAACAGGTCGGACAGCGCAAAAGGCAGCCATTCCTTTTCTTCCATCAGCTCAAACAGCTGACAAACGCCGAGGGACAAAAACACGCTGACAATCGTTGCTATTGTGCGGTTGTCGCGAGATTTGAAGAAACGGGGAACGACAGACAGCAATGCGCCGATACCCACACCGACAACAAGCGAACAGATGATTTCCAAAAGCGGCCAAACCAAAATTGACAGCACGGTGATACTTTCACCGCTGGCAAGGGAAAGCGCAATGGAGTTGGAAATTGCAAAAACAATCAAGCCTACCGCGTCGTCCAATGCCACAACGGGCAGCAACGTTCCCGTCACCACGCCTTTTGCCTTGTACTGCCGCACCACCATCAAGGTTGCCGCGGGAGCGGTTGCAGTTGCGATTGCGCCCAAAATCAACGCTTCGTACAACGTCATGACGGACGGAAGCGCAAAGCTTATGGCAATCAAGCCCACGTCTACGCACAAGGTAGCTGCCAACGCCTGAAAGAACGTTATGGTAATTGCGCTTTTGCCTATTTCCTTGATATGGGACAGCTTGAACTCCACACCGATAGAAAAGCCGATAAAGCCCAAAGCAACGGTGCTTACAATGTCAAGTCCGCCTGTACCCGTCGCGCCCGAAAGCACTTCCTCGCTGATAAGCCCCAACGCGTGAGGACCTATTATAAGACCCACAACAAGGTAGCCCGTCACGTTTGGCAAGCCGATAACCTTCATCACGCGGGTGATGAGCAAGCCGAAAATAAGTGCAATTGCAATGGCGAGCAAGCTGCCGATGTACCCACCGGGAATGAGCGGAGCAGCCGCAAGTGTGCCGTTTAGTATTGTTGATGTCATTTTAGCCTCTTTCGGAGCAAAACAAGCAAGTTTGCTCCCGTTCAAAATTTATGTGAGGCAAGCACGAGTGTACTGCCTCACAAGCCTTGTATATTTTAGTACTTTTTGTAGCAAATTGTCAAACAAATTTGCTATCTTGCCAACAAATTCGTCAACGCAGTCCCGCGCAAACCAAAAGCTCGCCCAAGGTCCTTTCCAACTCGGCAAGCGAACCGTTGTTGCAAATGATACGCGTGGGAGCAGAGCAGGGCTTTTGATTGGCGAGGGTGGCAGTGACGCTTGCGGCAGTTACGCCGTCGCGCGCGGTCACTCTGTCTACAAGCGTGTTTTTTTCGCTTTGCACGCACCACACCTCGTCCCAATCGAAGGGGAATGCATCGATAACGGGGATTTCCACAAACAAAACGTTCCCTTCTTGAGTGGCAAGCTCCGCTATACGCGCCCTTACGCCCTCGAAAAACAGAGCTTGGTAACGGTTGAGCAGTTCGGGGCAGGCAAAGACCCTTTCCCGTACCGCAGCGCGGTCGAGCTTGCCGTCGATCACGTACTGCTCGCCCAACAGACGAGCCGCGCGCGCAACCACCTCTGGGTCGTCGGCAATTTGCCTTGCAATTTCGTCGCAATCGACTGTTTTGTAACCCCATTGCCGCAAAATCGACGCAATCGTGCTTTTTCCGCTGCCGATAAAGCCCGTCAGCGCAATCATTTTACGCCTCATAAAGCGTTGCTCCTTCCTCCGTTTCCACCGTGAGCGGACACAGCAGTTGAACGACGTTTTCCATTTGCTCCTTGAGCAATTTTTTTACCGTTTCCGCTTCCTCGGGGTAACAGTCCACAATCAGCTCGTCGTGTATCTGCAACACAATTTTGCTTTTGAGATTTTGTTTGCGCATCGCCTCATCGACGTGCAGCATGGCAATTTTCATTATGTCCGCCGCGCTTCCCTGCAATGGCATGTTCATTGCCGCCCGTTCGCCGAAGGCGCGCAGATTGTAGTTGCCGCTTTTCAGCTCGGGGATCACTCTTCTTCTGCCCGTGAGCGTTGTCACGTAGCCATCCTTTTTTGCCTGTTCCACACTGCCGTCAAGGTAGCTCTTGATGGTGGGAAAACGCTGAAAGTACAAGTTGATATATTCGTGCGCCTTGCGCAGGGACAAATTTACGTTTTGACTCAAGCCGAAGTCGGAAATGCCGTAAATTATGCCAAAATTGACCGCTTTTGCCATTCGGCGCATGTCGGAATTGACCAATTCGGCAGGAATACCCATCAGCTCCGACGCCACGCGGCGGTGAATGTCCTCTCCCTTGCGGAAACTGTCCAACAAATTTTCGTCCTTGCTGAATGCCGCAAGCAGTCTCAACTCTATTTGCGAGTAGTCCGCGCCCACAAACACTCCGTACTTGGAAACGAACAGCTTGCGTATTTCCTTGCCGACGTCGCTGCGAATGGGAATGTTTTGCAAATTGGGGTCGCTGCTGCTGAGACGTCCCGTAGAGGTGAGCGTCTGATTGAATGTTGTGTGTACCAAACCGCGCTTGATGAGCGGTCTCAAACCGTCCAAGTAGGTAAACAGCAGCTTGGACGTTTGGCGGTACAGCAAAATTTGCTCCACTATGGGGTGTTTGTCTACAAGTTTTTCGAGTACGTCGTTGCCCGTGGAGTAGCCGCGTTGGTTCTTTTTGCCGTGGGGAAGTTCCAACTTGTCGAAAAGAATTTTTTGAAGCTGCATCGGACTGTTGATGTTGAAAGTTTCTCCCGCCAATTCGTAGATGCGCGCGGTGACGCCGTCCAACTGCGCGTGCAGTTCCGCAGACATTTTGTCAAGCAACGGGACGTCCACCTTGACGCCCTCCGTTTCCATGCGGTAGAGCAAATTGGAAAGGGGCAATTCCACTTCCCAATAGAGTTTTTCCACCCCATGTTGCGTTAATTGCTCTTTCAACCTGCTTGCAAGGGCAAAAATTGCCGCGCCGAGCTGCTCGTAACCGTTGGCTGTGGCAAGGCTTTGAACGTCCTTGTAAGCACGGTACTCCACCAAATACTGCATCAAACACACGTCATAGCGAACGTTGTTAAGCTCCGCCCCCTGTTGCTCCAGTAGGTGCTTGAGAGCCTTGCCGTCGTAGACGGCTTTGGGGGCGTCGCTTGCAAGCAAGGGCTTAAGCACTTCCCACACCGCCTCGCTCGTCAATTCGTCCAAAAAGCTGTCCGACGGCACAACAGTATACTGCAAAGCGTCGTTGCAGCTCAAAATGATGTTTTTGCCGTCAAAGTAAAAGGCAAAGTAGGGAGCAGTCGCCATCATTTCCACCGCTTCCTTCAGCTGCGGCAGAGTGCGTATCTCCACCGTTTGCACCTGCACGGCGGCGGCAGCTTCGCTTTCGTCGAATATAAGACGGTTCATTATGGAACGGAATTGTAATTGCTCGAACTGCCTTTTCGTTTCCGCATTGAACACGGGCAGCGAAGCGGACTCCAAATCAAAGTCCACGTCCGCGTCGGTGACAATCGTCGCCAACTTTTTGCTTACGTAAGCCATTTCCCGTCCTTCTGTCAGCTTGTCGCGCAACGCGCCCTTTACCTCGTCTACGTGAGCAAACAGCGCGTCTATGTCTCCGTACTTGCTCAACAGCGTCATCGCCGTTTTGTCACCCACGCCTTTTACGCCCGGAATGTTGTCCGAAGTGTCGCCTCGCAACGCTTTGTACTCAATTACCTGCGCGGGGGTAAGGTCGTAGTTGGTTTTCAGAACTTCAAGGTCCACCGCCTCCACCTCCGTCACGCCCTTTTTGGTGAGCAAAACGGTGGTTTTGTCGGAAACAAGCTGTAACATGTCGCGGTCGCCGGAAACAATAAAGCTGTCCCCGTCGAAGGCAAGAGAAATCGTCCCGATGATGTCGTCCGCCTCAACGCCCGCCTTTTCCGCCACCTCAACGCGCATTGCGGCAAGCAAATCGTGCAAAAGAGGCAATTGCGCGGCAAGGTCGTCCGGCATTCCGTGACGGTTGGCTTTGTACTCGGGGTAAATGTCTTTGCGGAAATTGTGCCCGTGCTTGTCGAATGCCACAATGAGCTTGTCCGGCTTGAGGTCGGACAGCACCTTCAGCAAAATGTTGACAAACCCGTACACGGCGTTGACGTTGCGCCCCTGCGTGTCGTTCATCATCGGCAAAGCGAAGTACGCCCTGTTAAGTATGCTGTTGCCATCGATAAGAAGTAACTTTTGAGCCATTTTTCACCTCGCGGCATGCGTTGCCGCACTGTTATTATTCATATTTTACACTATTTCAAGATATTTTACAAGCGTAAGGGTTACACTTTTTCCCGCTCCCGAAACTCTTCCTCTTACAAAAAACACCGAGAACGAAATCGCTCTCGGCGTTGAATTTGTTGTAAAATTCGGTTACTTGGTCGATTTATGCAAAAGTGTTGTGATTCCAATTGTAATTCCAGTTATAATTCCAATACTCATCAACGTAAGTTTCCGTGAGATAACGAGCGTTTTGCTCGGGATCGGACAAGTCGAGCGTCTCGTCGTTCACTTCCCAATGGTCGGTTTTGTCAAAGGTGACGGAGTGCAGGTTTGCACAATCTTTGAACACTTCACTTTCAATTTCCACGACAGAAGCGGGAATAGTTATTTGCTCTATCGCCGTGCCTTCAAAAGCGTTGATAAAAATACGTGCCAAGTTTTCCGACAGGGTTACGTTTTTAAGATTTGTACACTCCGCAAAGGCATAACCGCCTATTCTTATGAGGGAACTCGGCATTGTTACCGACGTGATGTTTTCGTTGCCGTAAAATGCGCAGTACTCTATGTACTCCACGCCCTCGGGTACTTCTCCTTGGTCGTTGCCAAAGTAGAGGTAAGTGCCGTCCTTGTTGAGCAACTCGTTGTTGTGCGATTTGAGCGTGGTATTGCTTTCGCTTACGGTAAGTTCTTTCAAAGCGGTCAACGCGGATAGCTCGCCTTTCACGTCGATCTCCTTTTTTGTTACGCCGGCACCTAAATGCAGTTTGGCAAGGCTCTTGCAATCATTTACAATACCATCGTATAACTCGTTGTTTGGCATTTCGGGACTGCGTCCCAATTTTGTAACCGTGTCGGGAATGGTCAACTCGGTGATACCCGTGTTGCCGAATGCGCGCCGATAAATTTCCGTAAGTCCCTCGGGAAGATTTACCTTTGTGAGACCGGTTGCGTTGTAAAAAGCCTGTCTCCAAATGGTTTTGACGCTCTGCGGCAGCGTCACTTCTCCGCTGAGTTTAAGCGGAGCGTGCAGCAAAACGGACTTGTCCGCATTGTACAAAATTCCGTTTGCGTCGGACGAATATGCTGCATTGCCCGCGGCCACTTCGTAACGAGAGAATTTGAAATCCGTGTGGTTGAATTGATTCAGAAATTCACCAAGACCATATACATCCGGCGCATAAAACAGCTTCGCAACAGTGGACGATATGTAGATTTTTTCTATGCTTTCTTCCTCGTAGAATGGTGACTCATATTGCAGTTCATGGACCGCGACCACGCCCTCGTCAAAAACAATTTCCTCTAAAGACGGGCATTGCCAGAACATATAGTCGCTAAGCTCAACTTCTTCGCTTTTGAAGGTTACCTTTTTGAGTACGGACGACTGCTGGAAAATTTGCGGTCCGAGTTCCGTCGCGTTCGCGGGAATGACAATCTCCTCAAATCCGCTTGCGCCCAATGCCCATTTTTCTATCGTATGCAACGACTCGGGCAAAGTGAGTTCTTTCAATCCTTCCGTTCCCCAAAGTGCTTGCTGTTCCAACTTGGTTATCGTGGAGGGAAGATTGATATGTATCAATTTTTCGCAGCCTTCGTAACAAAATGCCGCTTCCCCTATAACGGTGACGTCCGCGCCCTGATAAGTGGCAGGTACGTTGGCAAATGTGGCAACGTCGGGGTTGGTGACGCCCGTCACGGCATAGGTGTTGTCCTCCAAAAGAGCAAACTCGAATTGAGCTTGCACTTCGGCATAGTCGCACACTGTACATTCGCCGTTTTCGTCCAACTTGTGAGGCGCAATGTCGGATTTTTCCGAAGTGTGTTCGCAGGTGGCGGCGTGCCAATGGTTGGTGTTGTCAAACGTCCAACCTTCCGCAAAAGTGTGCATGTGTTCAGGCGGTTCGTCGGGTTTGCAAGCGACAAGCGCAATTGCGGCAACAGCAAACACCATTGCAAACAAAATAAGCAAAAGTTTCTTCGATTTGTTCATGGTTTTTTCTCCTTTGAATTTTTTGTTATAGCAAGTATATCACCCCCCCCCCCC
>CANRHN010000013.1 GCA_947630425.1 uncultured Clostridia bacterium
AAGTTTCGTTATACTCAACTCGTTGGGGTCCCCTTTGCGGTCCCCCTTCTCTTGCGTCCTCAAGAGAAGGCTTTTGGTGCAGCTTTTAGCTTGCTACACACTACTACGAAGAGGTACACCCAAACCTTATATACCAAGGAGCGAGGGTACTCCGTGAAAAATAATCTGCAACGAGCACCTCACAATAAATTTTTACGAAGAAAAACACCCCCGACCTTGTTTAACACAGGAGCGAGGGTGTTCGCACGCAAAACAATCTGAAACATACAACTACGAAGAAGTACACCCCAAACCTTGTTTACCCGGGAGCGAGGGCACTCCGTGAAAAATAATCTGCAACGAGTACCTCACAATAAATTTTTACGAAGAAAAACACCCCCGACCTTGTTTAACACAGGAGCGAGGGTGTTCGCACGCAAAACAATCCGAAATACACTACTACAAAGAAGTACACCCAAACCTTGTTCACCACAGCCGCGAGTGTGTTTCCCGAAAAATAATCTGCAACGAGCATTTCGCGCAAAGTCGAATATGTCCCACGACTAAAGGGCGCGAAGTGCGAGAGAAGCCTTTTTTCGGGAAATATGCGAGCGGCAACTTTAGTCGGCTCGCAGCGTGGTTATCCAATTGAGAAACGAGGAAAAGTAGTTGCCCAACGCGTTGTCGAAAAAGCTGTCAAAGGACAGCAGCACGTTGGCTTCGCGGCGGGTCAGACCGGTACACATGTCTATGCAGACGGCGTACTTCTCCCGCGAAATCACGTCGCGGTAGCCCGTCTCCCCCAAGTCGGCGTAGAGTTGGGTGTTTTTGAGCGTTCTGTTTTGCTCGGCGCGGTACGCGTTTTCGTAAGCCTTGGCGCGCGACGCCTGATACTTTTGTTCCTTTTCTTCCACGCCGTTGTTGTACTTTTCAATGGCTACGCGCTCCTCTTCCTCTTCCTGCAGCAAGTCGGAGTACGCCTTGTCCTCTCGCGCTTGACGTTCCTCTTTCAAGGCGGCAAGCGTTTCGTTGTAAAGCGTTTCGGCGTCCGTTGCTTTTTGCGAAAGAGCCTTCAACTCAAGGTCGAGTTTGGCGTAAATTTCCTTTGTAACGGAAGAGCTGTCGTTTTCCGCAAGGCGGCAGAACCTTTCCGCAATGTCGGAAAAGTACAAGCCGTTGTCCGCCACTTTGCGCTTGATGTCCTCCTTTTTTTCGCCCAATTGCCGTTGCGCCTTGTCGTAGTCAAGGTCCGCCTGTTCCGTAAGCTTTTGCTTTTGCGCTTCGTAGCTTTTGATGGCGGAGTTGTACGTCTTTTCCGCGCTGCGCTCCTTGGAGAGCATCAAAGCGTTGACGCTTTCGGCGGCAAGAGCGCGCAATTCCTCTTCCGTTTTGGGGGTGAAAACCAACTTTTCCAAATTGAGCGAGGGCGGCATGTCAAGGCGCGGCTCGCATGCGGTAAGGCTGTACTTTTCGTCCACGAGGGCGCACCGATCCTCTATTTGTTGGTGCAACACCAGCAGTTCCTTTACCCGTTCTTCGCTGACTGCCATGTTTTACACCCCCTTGGGAGCGCGGGCGAACAGCTCCAAGTACTGCAAATCAAGTCCGTCTTCCGATTGAACCTCGATGCCAAACTGCTTGCCGTGCCCGTGTACCGTCACAAATTGAGTGCTGCCTTTGCCCGTGACGTACTTGCCCACGCGATAGCCGTCGCTTTCCACCAACACGTAGTTGTAACAATTGGAGCGAATGGCAAATTTGTCGAGGAACTTGATTCTCGTCGTGCCCAAATCGAGGTTGGAAACGCGGAAAATGCTCAAGTCCTCTTCCTCGCTGAAGCGGTACAACACGCCGTCGCGCACGGCATAAAGTTCCTCGCCGCGGGAATAGAGGGAGTCGAACCCCCACTCGAACACGCCAGCAATGCGTTCGCGATCCACGTCGAGCAGCAGCGTGATGTCGTTTTTTCCGCCGCTCAACAGCTTTCTTTGTCCGCTGACAAGGTAGTACCCGTTCAAGCGGCAGGCGACGGCGTTATGGAAATCCACCGTTGCGTCAAGCTGACCGAAAATGCGGCTGACTTTTTCCGACTGCAATTTGAACAGCTTGCCGTCGGAGGCGAACACCGCCTTGTTGCCCAATGCAACGACGCTTTCCGCCCTGACGAAACCCACGTTGTGAGCAACGGGAAAAAGCGTTGAATCGGGAGTGTAGGCGCGCGGCTCGAACGCGTAGCAATCGTTACCCAACAGGTAAACCTTTTTGCCCAACGTCACCACTGCGCTGCACTGCTCGTTGAGGGGCACTTTGTGCGCAAGCGTCCAAGCGTTTACCGTCTCGTCCAAAGGCGCGACGCGCACCCCGTTGCGCTGATTAAGCACCGCAATGTCCCTTGAGACCGCCATGTTGTAAAACCCGTAAAGGGACAGCTTGACCACTTCCGAGCCCACTATGCGAAACACTCCCGTTGACGGCGAAGTGAACAGCGGGTAAGAGCCGTAGCTCAAAAAGAACACGTCCTCGAACTTGCCCTGCATAACGCAGCTGACCGCGTCCCCCTCCTTTACGTACAAGCCGTCCCCCTCGGGGGTGACAAAGTAAATTTTGCCTTTGTCCGCAAAAGCCGCCTTTTTTACCTTTTGCTCCAAAGCCACCTCGTCAAAACGTCCGAGAGCGGCAAGTCCGCCGTGCGGAAGTTCCCGAACGTTGTGGCAATCAAGGTAGCAATCTTGCAAGTCCGCCTTTACTTTGACGGACAGCATTTCGTAAGAGGGCGTGCGCAGCCTTTTGGGGCGGAACATCACAACCACCTCCTTTGGGGCATGTGCAGCGAAGCAGTTTTGCTCAAAGCCGCCTGCAAGCCGTTTTTGAAGCGGTCGTCCCACGCCTTTGCGCCCTGCCAATCGTTCAGCGAGGCGAGAAACTCCCTCACCACGCCGTACGCAAGCAAACGTTCGCTGACGGCAGGCGAGGGCATGACCACCTCGTCGTTCCATTCCACGTTGTCCGGCAGACGGGAGTAGCACAAGTTGTATGTGCCCTCTTTGTCGAGTAGCAATCTGTTGTCGCCGTAACGAAATTTTACGTCGTTGCCCTCGGCGTCCACGAGGGACACCACCTTGTTCAGATTGTATGCCGACAGATCCACCGTGCCGTCTTTGGCTTCCACCACCGTGCGGCGCAACGATACGGCATAGTCGCGGTACAGCTCCTCGTAGGCAAAACGAAAGCAGTTTACAAGCTTTTTTTGCGTGAGGTCGGGCGAACGATCCGCGGAAAAGCTGTTTTCGGAGTACTCCAAGCACAGCAAATCGCTGCATATATACAAAAGTTCTCTAAGTTTCATTTTTCCTCCTTTCTTTAACGCAAACCAACGTCTCCGTAGCGTTTTTGATCGCTCTCCGCTCCAAACGGGCGTTGTTGCGTTCCACCTCTTCGAAAATGCGGCGTGCGTTTTGTATGCGCGTGCGCAAGGCGTAGTCCACCGTGCGCGCGTCCAACTCGTCGAAGGGCACAACAAAAGCAAGCGCGCCTTTCTTGTCGTGTACCTGATAGCGTCCCTTTTCCGCGTTGTAAAACAGCTCGTATTCGCTGTTTACCGCCTTTAGCCGCCAAGCAATGTCGTAGAGGTCGTCGGTTATTTTTACAAGTGACATTTTTTCTCCTTGACAGGGCAAAGCCCTGCTTTTTTGTTTTACGCGTCTGTGCAAAAGCGTCTTTGCCCTGTGGAAAAAACTCCGCTAAGCTTCCGTTATGCCGCTGAGCATTGCCTGACCGATGGGTCTGTCGCAGATGAGGTCGGCGTACTTGACCAACGTCGCCGTGTACACGGGCTTGTTGGGTACTTGCTTGATGATACGTCCGTCGTCCCCCTCCAGCCAACGCCAATCGCAAAGCTGATGCAGATGGAAGTCGGAGCTGTTGAGTATGTACATTGTGCCCGCGGGAACAAAGCGGTCGCTGACTACGGGTATGCCGTTGTAGCTGATTGCTTTGTAGCCCCCTTGAAGGTTCATCACGTCCACGTTGGTGCGGTTGGTGATGAGGTAGTCCTGATAGGCGCGCTTTACTCCGCCGCTGCACACAATGAAGTCGGCAGCAGAGCCCGCCGTTTCTTCCAGCGCGTCGATGGCTTTTTGAATGGTGACGTCGTTCAGCGCGGAAACGGTCTTTTTGTAGGGGGTGAGCCACTTGTTGGAAGCGCGCTTAAGCCCGTAAAGCGTTTCGGTGCTGCCGAAAATTGCTCCGAGACCCGTCAGCTCCTTGTTGTAGCTGCCCTGAACGGTAAGGAAATCCCCTTCCGTAACGGTGCCCGTAACAGCCGCTCCGCTTACGGTGATTTTTTTGCCCTCGCGGTCCACGTCCACAATGCGGCGGGCGGTGACGACGGGAGTTTTGCCGGAATTGCCGATGACGTCCACCACCATGCCTTCCATCACGTTGTTTACGCTGTCTACGGAAATTTCGTTGCCCGTGGCGGAGACCACCTTGCACAGCGTGCCGCTGCCGTCGCCGTAGAGCATACGTCCGAAGTTGAATTTGCTTGCGCGAATGAGACCTTCCATTTCCGCTTCCAACAAATTGACGAACGCGCCGCTGTTGTCCGCGCTTGCGCGAATGGCTTTGTCGGAAATTTCGATCGTGCCGTAAAGGTTTTTGAGGGTCAGTACGAATTGCGCGTAGTTGTTTCCGGCGGGAGTTGGCAATTCCCCCTCTTCCGTGCCCGCGCCGATACCGCCGTTTATGCCGAAGGGCGCAAGCTTACGAATTTCCTTGCCCCACACGTCGCTCGAGGTCTGCTCGAAGCGCGCAAGCAGGGGGTTGACCGCCGTGTTGAGTTGTTCGGCTACCACGCCGAGATACAATGTTTTGAGTGCGTTGTCGGCACTTGTGAGTGTTACCATAGTGTTTTTTACTCCTCAATAGAAATATTTTTTTGCCAAATCGGACGCTTCACGCAATGTCTTGGGGCGGTTTGGCAACGCCGCAGACGCGTTTCCGCCACCCGTCATCACACGGGGCGGTAGGGGCGCGCTGTCGGGACGGCTCTCAACGGACGCGTCCTGTTCCGTTTGAGAGGGGACTGCCGTCGCGTCATTTGCAACTGACGAAGCAACGCCCTTGGTTTGCTGCTGCGGTGACGGCGAAGTCGCGCCATCGTCGTTTGTACCGCAGCTAACTTGCTTTTCTAACGCGGAGAGCTGTTGACACTTTTGCGTAAAGCTCTTTTCCAGCTCGTTGTAACCCTTCAAAAGCTCCTCTGCGCTGTTGAATTTTCCGTAGTTTTCCATTTTCTATCTCCTTTTTTTACTTTACTTGTCGCCGACGGGCGAGGCAAGACGTTTTTTGTGTTCCTCGATGTGTCTCAAAAGTTTGTCGCGTGCGGTCTTGTCGCTGTCGATGTCCGCGCTTATGACAAAACGCGTGTGTTCCTCGATGTGAAGGGCGTGGTCGTCCACGGGCAGCACCTCTGCGTGATCCGCGTCCACGTTTTCGCGGTTGGCGCGCGCAATGTGCAATTGAGCAACGTCCTGCGCCGCTTCCCAATTGCCAAAGCCCATCATCGAAAGAATTTTGCTTTTTGCCGACGCGGAAAGATTGCCGTTGCCGTCGCTAAGCACCCCCGCGTTAAGCAAGTCGAAAAGCATGCTGCGCCTTGTGGCAAGGCTGTCGGACAGTTCGTTTTCCGTTTCGAACACCACGTCGTCGGCGGTCACGTCGCTACCCGTAAAGTAGAAAACTTCCGCGCTGTTTTGTCCGTCGGAAAAACGCATAAGCTTTTGTCCGCTTACAAACTGCCTGTACAGCCTTAGCACAAACTGCGCAATGCGCTTGATGCAGCTTTTTACGCTGTCTACGCTGCTTTGCAGGCGCATGTCGTCCTGTTCGGCAATGAGCTGCAACGCCACGCCGCTGGTTACCTGCGTGGGGGTCGCGCTGTTGCGCGCAAACTCCGAAACGCCGCTGACGGTGACAAACTCCTTGAGCAGTTGCTCTTCCTCGTAGGTAAAGTCGCTCGGAATGTTGCCGCTTTCCATAAGCGCGGGCTTGGCTGCGCCCTGACGGTACACCAATATCTTCCCGGGGGAAAGCCCCTCTTCTTCGAGGTCGTCGGTGTCTACCGAGCCGTCCTCTACCGTCAGCACTCCCATGGAAATGCGGTTGAGAAACTCGTGCTTGCGGTTTTTTACGGCGTTGTAGGCGCGCTGAATGGGAATGACGCGCTCTACCATGCTTGTTCCCCAAAAGCAACCGGGTTGAGCGAGGGACACCTGCCGCACAAAGGGGTAAAATTCGCTTTCCTCTCCCAAGCGGTAGGGAAGCTCGCCGTAGTACAAAAGGTTGTTGCCGGCGACAATTTCCAACTTGCCGCGCGGAAAGCGGGACGTGGGCTTGGTGTAACGCTCTATCACCAACACCTGATCGTTTTTTTCTTCCTGCACCAACGAGGGTATGACGGAATTGTAGCCCAATCCGCCCAAGGTTTGCGCGGAGTCGTAGGCAAACACCTTTACCTTTTCGCCGACGATGTCCACACCCCAAAGGTCCTTTACCTCGTCGGAAGAGTACACCTTGGCGTGAATGAGGGACGTACATTCCTCCAAGCTCGCCGTCACGTTGCTGTCCGGGTAAATTTCAAAGGGCGAGCATACCGACAGCTGCGCTTCCTGCGCGTCGTTGTCCCAGCTTAGCTTGTAAAAAGCCGTGCCGCACACCTCGCTCCAAGCCGTGGCTGCGCTTACCGCCTCGCCGAGACGCAACTTTTGCGAGGCTGCGGAAAGAATTTTGGTGGAAAGCTTTGCCGCGTTGACATCCGCCTCGCTGTTGGAAAAGGGTCGCGCAACGGGTTGAGGTCGCACGCGGTTGAGACGGGAAACGCGGGTGTCGACAATCGTCGCGATGTGGTTGAACACCTGCTTTTCCTGCCAAAAGTAGTACTTGTCCTCCTGCTCGATAGCTCCGCGCGGAGATATGCCGCAGTACTGATTGCCCATGACGAAATTCATGTTGAGCTGCCAACTCAATTCGTAGGGACGGCGCATGCGCTGACGTTCGGCAAAGTCCCTTTTTACGTCCTTTACCACGTCCTCGGCAAGGGGCGGAGCGATTTTTTCGTTGCGCTCAGCGCTTGTCGGCGTCTTTTTGAGGCGCGAATGAAATTTGTTTTCAGCCTTCATACGCGCTCTCCTGCTTCATGCGCTTTTTTATGGCGTTAAGCGGGCTTTTGGGCACAAAATGCGCCCTCGCCTCGGAAGCCACAGCCGCAAGACAGTCCGCGCACAAGCAGCACCTGCCGCCCCTGCCCTTGACGTCGAAGCCGTAAACGGCGTCATTTTTGCAATCGCGGACGTCGCACTTGATTTTTGTCGAAATTTTGTAAACCATTGTTTTGTTCTCCTTGTTTTGTCAGTCCTCTTCGGCGGGAGGCTCGATTGGGTCTCCCACCGTGTTGAGCAATTTTATCAGACGGAGCTTTTCCACCTGAAGCTGTTCGTCGGTAAGCTTGGTAACGTCGTCCCCCTCGTCCAACGAAATGAGTGCCTTGACGGCGTTTACGTCGGGCTGAACGCGCTTTGTTACCGTTTTGCTTTTTACCCACTTTTTTTCTCCATCCGCCACCACGTACTCGTCGGTTTTTTCCTTGTAGGAGTAGCCCTTGGCTTTTTTGAGCAGAATTTTGATAAGCAATTGTTTTGACGGTATCATGATCCACCTCGCATTTTGCGCATCAACCGCTCCTTGTCCTGCTGAACCCAACTTTTTGCCGCTTTTTCGGCGGGACGGTCGGCAAGATTGCTCACGTAGTAGCGCAGCTCGTCCATGGCGTGATCGTTTCTTTTTACGGGGACGTCGCCGTTTCCCCAAAAGTAGCCCTTTATTTCCCGCAGCATGTTTACGCAACTGCTGAAAATGTACAGCTTGGGCGGACCTTCGAGGGGCTTCAGCAACGCCTTTACGCGGTTGATGCCGGAGTACAAGCCCTTGTCTACGCGGGTGTTGACGTTTATGCCCTGCTCGTTGAACAGCTCCGCAACGCTCCTTTGCCCGTTGAGCGTGCGCTGATTTGCCGCGCTGTCCATCAGCACGGACAAGCCGAAGCGATCCCTTTTCCAACCGAGGCGGTCGGAAATTTCCTTGAGCTTGCTTGCGTGATACGCCACGTCGCGATGAGCTTCGTAATGCTCTGCCACCACGTACACGTTGCCGTCGCCGTCACGCGCGTACCAATGCGCGGAAAGGGGATTGTTAAGCCCCGGATCTACGGAAATGGCGTCCTGCCAGCTTGCGGGCACGTCGAAGGGTTCGATGACGTTTTCCTCGCCGAACTCCGGGTACACCAAACCGCTGGATTGGCTGAACCGTCCGTAACGGCGGCTTTCCAACTGCTCGGCGGAGAGGCTTTCGCTCAAAAGGCGCACCTCGTCGGGGTTGAGGTAGGGGTTGTCGCTCCACTCCATAAACTCGCACCACACCTCGTCGGAGTTGTGACGATTGAGGTAAATTTCGTCGTACACCCAAGTAAGCCCCTTTAGCGGAGTCATCGTGCCGAACACGTGACCGTTGCGGTCGAGAACGCGCATGCGACACTCCTCGTAGATGTCCTGCGGCGGTTCTTCGTCGAACCACACAAAATCGAGGCTCGTGCCCTGAAATTTGTCCCTGCCCGCCTCGCAGCTTTTGAAGGCAATTCGGGACGTGCCGCCGAACACGTTGTCGATGACAATGCAGTCTATAACGCCCATTTCGGGGCTTGCCCGAGAGCCGCTCGCCATCACGATGTCTCTGATCCAGCTTTTGTCCAGGTAGTAAAGCACCTTTTGTTGGGCGACGTCCCGCTGTACCTGCTGACTCAGGCTTACCACCCAACAGCTGATGTTGTTGCGGTTGCGCCTATAGGGGTGAATTCCCCTTGCCAGCCACACCGTTTCCACCGCGCCGCACTCCGTTTTGCCGCTGCGGTTGCCGCCGAACACCCACCTGTTGCGCTTGAGGCAACGGTGAAACGCCATTTGCTTGAGGTGTACCTTGCCCTTGTTGTAGCGCGCAAGCGGACTTTCGAGACGTCGCCGCTGTTCATGTTCTATTTGCTTTATTTTGTCGATAATTTCCTTCATTCTGCTCCTGTTTGACAAAAAGTTAAATTTTTTCCCACCCCATGTCGCATTTTTGCCCTTTTTGACGCAGTTTGCCTGTTGTCAATCAAAGCCTTTAACATACATAACTCGGCAAAATCCACTGCGCGCCGCGTTGTATACTTTGCCTGTTCTACTTGAAAGCGGAGGGAAAAACTTATGGCTAAAGGGTTGATTGTGATCGCCGCATTTTTATTGTCAATTGCGCTTTGCACGCTTATACTCATTTCCGGCTTTGCCGAAGCCAAAACAAGCGGCGAAGCTCTTGCCGAAACGGCAGGTTGGGCGCGCATAACCGAAGAGGGCGTGTACCTCTACGCCACCGACAGCGACGAACACCGCTGTTTTGTGCTGGAAAAGTCCTACTACGTCCGTTTGATAGACAAATCGGAGCGCATGTGGCGCGTGTCGGTGATGGAAAACGACGCGGACTTTCCACGCATAACGGGGTGGGTGTACGCCTCGCAGGTAAAGCTGTGCGACGTTCCGCCCGTTGCTCCCTACTACCCGACGGAAAGGCTTACGGTAACGGGCAGTGCGGCGGCGGTAAAGCTTTCTCCGTTGCCCTCGGCGGAAACGGTGCTTGTCGCCACAAATTCCCAACGCCTGAGCTACTACGGCAGCATAACAAGCTACGGCGACAAGTGGTACTACGTCTTTTGCGGGGACGTGATGGGCTACGTAAACGCTTCTTCCGTCACCTCTCCCGTCATCAGCCTGCACCCCACGCCGCTGCCGCAGCAAACGACGGTTCAAACCGTCACCAAGCCGCAAGAAACGCCGCCCTCAAAAAGCAGCTCCTCGCCCGCGTCGGAAATTCTGCTCATTGTGTTTGTGGCAGTGCTTGCCGTGGGGCTGACGCTCGCGCTGTTTTTGCCCGGCAACGTAAAGAAAAAGTCCAACGTGTTCGAGCAGGACATTTAGTCCTTGTCGTTGCACAGCCAATCGAAACAACCGTAGCTTTCGTTGAAAAACCGCTCGGTACACCCCTCCTTTTCCAATGCGTCGCGGAAAAGCTTTCTCGCCGCAAAAAGTTTGCGGTACACCTTGCCCACATTCACTCCGCACCGCTTGGCAACGTCGCTTCTGCTACGATTTTTGACGTAGACCTCCACAAGCAGCGCGCGAACGCCGGCGGGAAGGCGGTTTAACGCCTTTTTTACAAATCGACAAAACCCGTTGAACAGCTCCGCCCTGCAACACATCTTTTGCAGCTTTTGCACCTGTCCCAAAGTGCCGTTGCGAAAGCCCGCCGTGTCGTAAGAGCGCATTGCCAGCAGTCGGATCCGGTGCGCAATCGACTGCGCCGATTTTTGTGCCCGCACCACATTTTTGAGCATTGTAAGTTCGTAATTCAAATTGTTTTGTTTCTCCTTTTTTGGAACGTTTGTTCTATTTGCCTGTATGATATCACAACAAATATGACAACTATTCGTCAGCTTTTCCAAAATTTTACGGAAAATTTGAGAAATTTTTTTTCGAAACCGCTTGATTTTTTCGATATCGGCAAATACGCGCGCGGAGAAGGCAAAAGCGCGACAATCGACGTCGGAACGGACCCGAACGCACCCAAACGAATGCGGCAACCGTAAAAAGAGAAAACCTGCCTACACTCTTTCAAGAACCACCGCGAGCTTTGTCCCTTTGCGTTCCTTTGCGGTTTGGCGCAAAAGGCTCAAGCCATTTTTATGCGCGAAGGTTCTGCAAGCGCGGCGTTGCACCGCTTTCCGTGCCAAATTTCGCTCGGCTTGCTTCAAAAAGAAAATTCCGCGTAAAAAACATATAGCTGACAGGCTGTTGTCGCATTTTCCGTGTTAAAATTACATAACAAAAACCGCCCGTCGAGCTTGCTTCGACGAGGAACAAAAAATATCGACAATTTACGACAAAAAAACACAAGGAGCGACAAAAAATGAAGGAAGAAGGTAACAAACAGACAAAACGCGACAGCTTTGTGATGTACCGCAGCATTTGCGATTTGATAAAAAACCTGCCCGTCGAACAGCGCGTCAAGGTGTACGAGGCGATAATAAACTACGGGCTGGACGGCGAGCAAAACGACCTTAAGGGAATGGAACGCGCCATTTTTGCGGTGGCTCAACCGCTCATCGACGCCAACAACAAGCGATACGAAAATTCGCTGCGCACCAAAAAGAACTCCAAGCAAAGCGAAAGCGAAACGGAAGCAAAACCGAAGCAAAACGTAAGCAAAACGGAAGCAAAACCGAAGCAAAACGTAAGCAAAAGCGAAGCAAAACCGAAGCAAAACCGAAGCGAAATCGAAGCAAAACCGAAGCAAAACGTAAGCAAAACGGAAGCAAAACCGAAGCAAAACGTAAGCAAAAGCGAAGCAAAACCGAAGCAAAACCGAAGCGAAATCGAAGCAAAACCGAAGCAAAACCGAAGCGAAATCGAAGCTAATGTAAATGATAATGAAACCGGTAATGATAATGTTAATGTAAACGAGAGTGAGAATGAAAATGAAAACGAAAACGAAAATGCTTTTCGGAGTGTGAGTAGAGCGTCACCGCTTTGTGCGCAGGAGCGCAGACACGCCCACTCCGAAAAGCCGCCGACGGTGAGGGAGGTGACGGACTACTGTCGGGAGCGTAAAAACAACGTCGATCCCCAAAGATTTGTGGACTACTACAACGCTCTCGGGTGGAAAATAGGCAACACGCACATAGTGGATTGGAGATCCGTGTTGCGCATGTGGGAAAAGACCGAAATCCGCACGGGGTACTCGAGTGCGCGCGCCATAGTGGGCGGAACGGAAATAGAACGACGTCACTACACCGAGGAACAGCTCAACGCGCTTTTCACGAAACTTGACGACGAGTAGCCGACCAAACGCGAGGCGGTCTGATGGACTTGACACTCCTCTAAAAGAGAAATAAAAACTCTTTAGAAATTTTTTTAATAAAAAGGAGCGTATACCTCTGTGCTTGGCGTCTACGCCATCGTGACCCTACGGGCGCGTTGCGCCGCCTCGGTCGGACTACTAAGGAAGCCGCTGCACGCGGCTTATCTTAGTTTGACTTCGCTGGGGTCTCCCTTACCCCCAGCACCCCCGGGGCGGATTGCAAGTGCCGCACAGGTCGCCACTTGCAAACGGAATTTTCGCTTTTTCCGCTACTACGGACGAAACGTCCGTCTCCGCGCGCGAAAATTCCGAGTTAATATAGAAGTCGGCTTCCATATATGTTTACTTTCACGTACTAATGTTTTACCAAGTATCTAAATGGTAGCCGACCAAACGCGAGGCGGTGCGCAACTTTTTTGCCGCAAAAGGTTGAAAAAGGTTGAAATATGCCGCTTATTTTGATATACTGTAAAATATGCAATTATGTGTCTGTGGCAAAAAGCGTCGCTTTACTGCCAAAACCAATCCACTTACAGGACACAAAACGAGGCTCAAATGAAGAAATTGCTTGGAATTGCCATTTGCTTGATTTTGCTTGCGTGCTTTGTCGCGCCCACCGCCGTTGCAGAAACGGTGACTGCGGAGGACGACGCGACATATCTGTTCAACCCCACCGCCATTGCCGTTGTGGGCAACAAGCTTTTTGTTGCGGACAACATCGAAGAGGGCAAAAGCGTTGTGCTGTGCTTTGACGTAAGCGGCAACAAGCCCGCAGAACGTAAGGAATTTTCCATTACGATAGACGGCGAAATTACCAACCTTTCCGCCAAAGAAAACGGGCTGTACGTTGTGTTGCGCGACAAGGTGATCGAGTACACCTTGGGTCAGGACGAGCTTACCCTCGGGCAAACTTTCAACGTGCGCGACGCCGTAAGCTTTACGCCGGGCTACCTTAACAGCGTGTTGACGGTATACTATGCTTCCGGCGGCGACGTCAAAATGCGCAACATAAGCAGCGGCAGTTTTATGAGTACTGCCGGCACATTCAATCAAGTGTTGGACATTGTTTCCGTAGACGAATCGGTGGCAAGCGACGACGAATACCTTTATGTTTTGTACAAAAACGCCGAGAACACGCTCAATTGCGACCGTCTGAACAACGGACTAAGACCCGATGACGCATTCAACAGCACCGAGGCTTCCTCAAAAGTTACCGAACAAGCCAAAGGACTGTTTTTCTGGAGTGCAAACGGCAAAAACTTCCCCGGAATGTTTTCCGACAACACCCTTTCCTATGTGGAGGTGGGCGCGGAAATTTGCAAGGAAGTGCCCCTTTTGACATACGAGCGTCAGGGCGCAACCATTGTGGACGCTGTGGCAAACAACGGCGTAATTTACATTCTCAACAGCGACCGTCAGGTGGAAGTGTTCAAAAAAATTACCGACGTTTACACCTGCACCGCAACTATAGGCACGGACACCCGTTTGGGAGAAGTTCCGAGCGTAGAGGCATTTGACAGCTTTACGCTGGTAAAAAGCGTTGGGTATCCCTCCAACATCGTGTTCAAAACGCAGGACGAAGCAACCGGCGTACAACAGCTTGTCGACAACGCCGAGGAGTATATCGTTTTGGGCTACGAGGGCTCGGAAACGGACAGCTTCCACTACGTGCTGTACGGCGACAAATTCGGCTGGGTAAAAAAGAGCGACGGCGCGGCTTCTGCGCAGGACGACCCCAACTTGAGCGTTGTAGACACGGGCATGGGCGACGACATTGTAAATTACAAGTTTGTTTCTCTTGGGGCTGTTTGGGTGTACCCGCTGCCCCGCGAAAGCTTTGCCACGGATATCAAACGGTTCAATCAATCGGCAACCAACAGAACCGACGCAACGGTGCTGCAACGCTTTACCGAAGGCGACACGCTGTGGTACTACGTCAGCTACGTCAGCAGCGACGAGGTCGAACAAAGGGGCTTTGTCAAAGCGGAAAACGTGGGCGTGTTTATGGAAGCGGACACAAGCAAAACCAAGGTTGTCGGCGAGCGTAAAGCCAACGGCAAGCTGTTTGGGTACGTGCAGCTGTACGACAACAACGACCCCGCAACCATGGACGACAAACATCACGCATACAAGCGGAACGAACAGAACGAAACCGTGGAAATTAACCACCTTTCCAGCGGTACGCGCGTGACGCTTATAAAAACTTACGAAAACGGCACCGCGCTTGTGCAGGTTATGTACGACGACGGCACAACCGTCACGGGCTACTGCTTTGCCGACAGATTGATCAAAACCGACGCGCTCACCACCAACGCCTCGTTCGGCTTGATTGTGACGAGCGTTGCCATTGTGCTTGCCGTTGTGCTTGCCATTGTGTTTGTACGCCGCAGCAAAAAGAAGAAAGCCGACCCGAACCAAAACGAACCTACCACACGCGAGTAGGTAAACCCGACCAAACGGTTTTGACCAAGCGTGAGGCGAGCGTATGAATTTGCCACTGCGTAACGCATGTGCAATCAACGATCGGATTTTCAGCATAAAGATACCGACTTCCGCAAAAGAAGTCGGTATCTTTTTAGACTCTGTAAAAAATGTTGTATACGGAAGAAAACAAAATATAGCAGCCGACTTCTATATTTGTTCACTTCCACGTATGAACATTTGTTTTTTAATTTTTTTTTTGACTTTTTACCATAAAAATAGCTTCCCCTTCGAGAGGGGAAGTCCCCGAAGGGGAAAAGGGACGAAGTGGATTTCGTTCACATTTCTACCTTTTTCATTGTCAGGTTGAGGTCTCCGCACAATATACGTTGGAGTAAAATTTTTTGGGTTGGACGAAACAAACATCGTCCCTGCGTCACAGCACGACCTTGGTTAGCACCAACCTCGCACAAGGCTCGGTCGGTTACGCTATCGGTCGGCTGTTCCTCTCCCCAACAAGTTTCGTTATACTCAACTTGTTGGGGTCCCCGTTTGCGCCATATTCGTACTTCGCTCCTTTGTGTCGAAACTCATCCACCGCCGTTCGGCGGTCCCCCTTCTCTTGCGTCCTCAAGAGAAGGCTTTATATGCGGTTAGCAAACTTGTTGAGTAACAGGCTGTCAAAAACAACTCGGTATTTTCGCGCGCGGAGACGGACGTTTCGTCCGTAGTAGCGGAGAAAGCGAAAATTCCGTCTGCAATCGCGGACCTGCGCCGAGATTGCAGCCAAACTTGGGGGTGCTGGGGCAAGACCCCCAGCTAAGTCTAAAAAATGAAGCCGCGTGTAGCGGCTTCCTTAGTAGTCCGACCGAGGCGGCGCAACGCGCCCGTAGGGTCACGATGGCGTAGACGCCAAGCACAGAGGTGTCTGCCTCTTTTATTAAATAATTTTATAAAGAGTTTTTAGCCTCTTTTTTGAGGAGTGTCAAGTCCATCAGACCGCCTCGCGTTTGGTCGGAATCCACCACCATGATCTTGCTTACCGACACCTCGTAGGCGGTGCGCGTCACAACCGTGTCGTCGGGCAGCTTCTTCTGGTAGTTGCGAGACTGCACACGTCCCACCACGTTGACGTGTTCGCCCACGGGCAAGCTTCCCGCAAAGCGCGCGTTACGTCCCCACACAATGCAGGGAATGTAGTCGCTTTTGTTGTACTGACGGTTGACCGCCAAAAGCACGTCGCATATCTCGCGGTTGAAGGGCGTCGTGCGGTAAATGGGCGGCTTGCAAATGTAGCCCGTCAGCTCCAGCACGTTGGCGTTGACGCTTTCGTCGTACTCCGCCACGTCTCGCACAAACACCGTCAGCATAAGCTTGCTTTTGTCCTCCACCGTCTTGTTGTAGCTGCGGAACTGCCCCGAAACGGTTACCTGCTTGCCGCTTTGTATGCGCTCGGAAAGCAAATGCTCCGAAATGGAAATGGGCAACAGATCCTCCATGCCGCTAAGCCGCTTTACCGACAGCGTGACCTCGTAAAATTTTTCTCCGTACACCTCGTGAGAAAAAATCGGTTCGCCCACCACCGTGCCCGAAAGCGTTACGACGTTGTTTTGCAGGGTTGTTTGCAATGTTGTTTGATAGCTTGTTTTGTAGGTTGAGTTGGTAGTTGTAGTCATAAAGTACCTCGCATATTGTTTTTCGGGGAACACACTCGCTCCTTGTTTGTGCTGTAGATGTGGCGTTTCAAAGAAAAGGTCGGTTTTTTGCGGGTCACACAAGGTCGCCGGTTTGCGTGCGGTACTGCCTTCCCGCGTTGTCTATGCGGTAGCCGTCGCGGTAAATCAGCTCCCCTATCGGGCAAAACGTCAAGCCCTTCAGGCGCAGCGACTCAAAAATGAGCGGCAATGCCTCCACAATGTGGTCGCTGTTGTTGTGACAAAGTATGATGTCGCCGCTACCCGCCCTTTGTACGCGCTCGGCTATCTCTCGGGCGGAAAGCCCCTTCCAATCCAAGCTGTCAACGCTCCACTGCACCGTGTACAGCCCCAAGCCCTTTGCCACGTTCAGCAATCGGTTGTTGTAGTCGCCGAAGGGCGGACGAAACAGCTCCACGGGCTTTCCCGTCAGTTCAAATATCTTTTTGGACGAGCTTGTCAGCTCCTCGCGACATTGGGCTTCCGTAAGCTTGCTCATTTGCGGATGTGTTGCGCTGTGCGTGCCAATTTCAAAGCCGCGCGCGGCAATTTCCGCAACCATTTCGGGGTACTTGTCTACCCAAAATCCCACCAAAAAGAAGGTGGCTTTTACGCCGTAGCTGTCGCACACGTCCATAATTTGCCGCGTTTTGTCCGCGCCCCACGCCGCGTCGAAGCTGATGGAAACGCGGTTGTCCTGCCTGTCCACGCAGTAAATGGGCACTTCGCGGCTGTTGGCATACACCTCGCTGTAACCGCCCATGCCGCACACCAACAGCACGCAAACAAGAGTTACGCAAACGGCTATGATAGTTTGCTTCACAAACACTCCTTTACCGAGCAAGTACATTATAGCACCGCGCGGAGAAAAAATTCTATCGTTTTTTGTCGAAAAGACGCCTTTTGGCACTATTTTACGCCCAAAACGCAAAAAATATGTCTGTTTGCCTTGCCGCCGCACAAGGGACAACCTCTTAAAAGCGGGCTATGCCAAAAAGTAATGCCGAATACGACATGTCAATTACATTTGAAAATTACCGCAAAAAACAAAAGTGGGAAAAATTTATGCGAAAAACAATTGACAAACCGTGCATACAGTGCTAATATACAAAGGCAACAAAAGATATTCCTCGTTAGCTCAGCGGCAGAGCATCCGGCTGTTAACCGGAGGGTCGTTGGTTCAAACCCAACACGGGGAGCCACGCACAAACAAACCTGTGCCAAAAGATGGAAGTGAATTTTCACTTCCATCTTTTGTTATAAAAACCACTTCGTGCGTGGCTCCCCGTGTTGGCTTGCCCGGCGGCGAGCGGGGCGGTAACTCGCTTTGCGAGCGCACCCGCTCTTGCACGCGGCTGCTGCAAAGTACCCACAGGGTACGTTTGCTTTACGCGCCGCGCCCAACACGGGCTTCTTCGTAAACGCCTGCTTCCTTGCTTTGTTTGCCGTGTGGTCGCTCCCTCGTGTTGGAAATTGAATTATGTAGCGCTCCGTGTTTGCTTCATTTAACGCATTGTGGCGGTTGAGTGTTTCTTTCTAACACTGCGGGCGTGGTCTGTTGGCAAAGCGGACCGCGCCCTTGTGCATTCGGCTACCAACTGCACACTGTGCAGATTGCCTTCACGCCGAATGTGCTTACCCCACTGCGTGGGGACAAACCCAACGTCCCTTCGTAAATGTCGGTTCTTTTTTTTGTATTGAGCGGTAACTCGCTTTGCGAGCGCACCCGCTCTTGCACGCGGCCGCTACAAAGTACCCACAGGGTACGTTTGCTTTACGCGCCGCGCCCAACACGGGCTTCTTCGTAAACGTCTGCTCCCTTGCTTTGTTTGCCGTGTGGATAGACGAAACAAACTTCGTCCCTATCGGCGCGATGCGCCACTTCCCCTCTCGAAGGGGAAGCTATGCCTCTGTGACACACCTTGTTTCAAAACAAACAGTTCAAATCAAAATTCCGAGTTAATATAGAAGTCGGCTTCTATATTTGTTTACTTTCACTATTGAATATTTGTTTGATAACTATTTTTCTACTTTTCAAACTTTTTGCTCTGAAAAAATAGCTTCCCCTTCGAGAGGGGAAGTCCCCGAAGGGGAAAAGGGACGAAATATTTATTTTGAGTCGAAACTCATCCACCGCCGTTCGGCGGTCCCCCTTCTCTTGCGTCTTCAAGAGAAGGCTTAAAAAAAACACTTCAACCTTGTTCAACAGGGAGCGAGCAGCACCGAGAAGTTTTTTTTTCTTTATAAATTTTTATTTCCACAACATTTGCCATTGAACTGAAAATTTTATAAAACGGCGTAAATGAAAATATGCGCGGCGAAATTTTTTTATAATTTGTTTGGTCCTTTTTGTTGATTTTATAATCTGTTGGTGGTAAAATATAGTGTAAACCAAATGTAGAGGAAAACCATGCAAAACATCGTAGCAATTCTCAATCGCGCAAAAAAAGCAAAAAAAATGACGTTGAAACAGCTTGCGGAGCAAAGCGGACTTACGCAGGGCACTGTCAACAAAATTATGAGCGGCGAACTGAAAAGCATCAAGCCGGACAAGCTCGCCCGACTTGCACAAGCGTTGGACGTGTCGCCGACAAGTCTGCAGCAAGCCGCAGAGCAGCCTTCGTCGAAGGAATTTGTCGGCATGGTAAAAATTGCCTGCATTTCCCCCGAGCTGAAGGTGGCAAGCTGCGCCTACAACGTGGAGCAAATTGTAAAATCCGTGCGCGAAGCCGCCCAAAAGGGGGTGGAAATTGCGGTGCTGCCCGAGCTGTGCATAACGGGTTACAGCTGCGGAGATCTGTTTTTCCAAAACGCGCTGCGCACCGCTGCCGTAAACGGACTTAAAAGGCTGTGCGAGGAGCTGTCGGACGTCAACGTTCTCGTTGCGGTCGGCTTGCCCTTGCCCGACGAACAGGGCAGGCTGTACAACGTGGCGGCTGTCCTCTACCGCGGACGGGTGTTGGGCGTCATTCCCAAAAAGCACCTGCCCAACTACAACGAATTTATGGAAAAACGCTTTTTCTGCTCCTACGAGGGCGACAACACCACCGTAAAGCTGTTCGGCGAGGACGTTCCCTTTGGAAACAGGCTGGTTTTCGTCAACGACGCTCACCGCGAGGTGCGCTTCGGCGTGGAGGTGTGCGAGGACGTGTGGGTGGCAAATTCGCCGTCTATAGGTCATACCGCGGCGGGAGCTAACGCCGTGTTCAACCTTTCGGCAAGCAACGAAACGGTTCTGAAGGCGTCCTACCGCAAAAAAATGATAGAAATTCAATCGGCAAAGTGCGGCGTCATCTACGCATACTGCTCCTCGGGACCGAGCGAATCCACCTCTAACACGGTGTTTTCCGCGCACAACATCATTTGCGAAAACGGCGAGCTGCTTGCGGAAAGCCAACCCTTTGCCGAGGGCTATGCGGAAGCGTGCGCCGACTTCGATTTTGTGGAAAACGAACGCGCTCGGCTGGATCGCTCCGACGCGCCGCAGGGCTACACCTTTGTACACTACTCGCAAAAGCTAAAGGGCGAGGCGCGCATTTACAGCCCGACTCCCTTTGTGCCACAGGACAAGGCGGAGCTTGCCCAAACATGCGAACGCGCGCTGACCATACTTGCTTACGGACTGAAAAAACGCATAGAACACGTTGGAGCAAGCAAGCTTGTCATCGGCATTTCCGGCGGCAGCGACAGCACGCTGGCTTTGATGGTGTGCGTTCGCGCTCTTAAGCTGCTTTCTCGCCCCGCAACCGACGTGTTGGCGATAACAATGCCCTGCTTCGGCACGGGAAAACGCTCCTTGAACAACGCCATTGCGCTTGCGCAAGCGGTTGGAGCGACATTGCGGCAGGTAAACATTTCCGCCGCCGTCACGCAGCACCTAAAGGACATCGACCACGACTTTTCGCCGGACACCACCTTTGAAAACGCGCAGGCGCGAGAACGCACTCAGGTGCTTATGGACGTTGCCAATGCCTGCAACGGCTTGGTCGTGGGCACGGGGGACATGAGCGAGGCGGCTCTCGGTTGGAGCACCTTTAACGGCGACCAGATGAGCATGTACGCAGCCATCGCTTCCGTACCCAAAACGTTGGTAAAGGCAATGCTTTTGCACTGCGCGCAAAATTCTTCTGCCGAGCTGAAACGCGTGCTGCAGGACATTGCGAACGCGCCCGTCAGCCCCGAACTGCTGCCCACCGACGACAACGGCAACGTTACTCAATTGACGGAAAACGTTGTCGGTCCTTACGAACTGCACGACTACTTTTTGTTTATGCTGGTAAGAAAGGGCTTTTCGCCGAGCAAGGTGTACCGCATGGCGTGCCGCTCCTTTGAAAAGTACTCCCCCGAAACCATAATGGGCTGCTTGAAATTGTTTGTAAAAAGGTTTTTCTCTCAACAGTTCAAGCGCAGTTGCACTCCCGACAGCGTGCGGCTCGGCTCGGTGGATTTGGGCAAATACGCCTTGCGCATGCCGAGCGACGCCGATTGCGCCGAGTGGCTGACGGAGCTAAGTAACATTCAACAGGTGACAAAATGCGAATGCGACTGAAAAAACATTTGGAAGAGCGCATTGCCGAATGCGGCGCGCTTCTGCTTGCCCGCGAGGGAGACGGCTACTACCGCCTGACGGAAGAGGAAAAACTTGCCTTTCGCGTTGACCTCGACGCGGCGTTTGCCAAAGCGCAACCCATTGTGCTGGAAATAGGCTGCGGCAAAGGGGGCTGGGCGATACAAAGCGCGTTGCTGCACCCCGACGTCAACTATGTTGCGGTGGAAAAGCTTTCCAATGTGATAGTTGTCGCCTGCGAAAACGCGCGCGACGCAAAAATCGAAAATCTGAAGTTTTTGAACGTGCGCGCGGAAAATCTCGACAGATACCTGCCTCCGAAAAGCGTTGCGCAGATCGTGCTGAACTTCAGCTGCCCCTTCCCCAAAAAGACCTACGCCAACCGCCGACTTACAAGCGCAAACTTTTTGAACATCTACAAAAAGCTGCTTGCCGACGACGGGTCGATAATGCAAAAAACGGACAACCGCGAGTTTTTTCTTTGGTCGATGGAGAGCTTTCGGGCAAACGGCTTTGAAGTGACGGACGTGTGCTACGACCTGCCCGAAAAAGACAGCGTTGTGACGGAATACGAAGCCAAATTTCGCAATGAGGGCTTGCCCATCTATGCGTTGAAAGCAAAAATGCTCGCTCAATCGGAAAACCACGCCGCATCCAAGTGAACAAGACAAGTAAAAACAGCTTTCCTTGATGAAAGTCGTTTTTTTCATTGTGAGAGTATTCGACGCGGGGGGGGGATAGCCCGTTGATTTTTTTTGCTGTTCAGGTCGATTTTTATCTGTTTTTTACCAAAATTACACGAAATTTAACTACTATGTGTAACATAGTACTATACGATTTGCGAAAAATTGTAGTACAAAGAAAGATATTTACTCCACACCGCTGATTTTGGGTAGCTGCGACACTTGTTATGAATACAATTTCCCATACTGAAGTAAAAATCGGCAAGCTTGTCAACCTTAAAAAACAATAAACGTGAGAGGGACAATAAAATTTCAAAAAAAATTAAAAAGGCTTCGGAACAATCTTCCCGAAGCCTTTTTTCAAGCAGTGTCCGACACAGCACCCACACCACCACACAATCAACGACAACCGCATTAAAAGGCTTCCCGTCGAGCGGGAAGCTGTATTAAAAGGGGACCCCGACAAGTTGAGCTTATCGAAGCTTGTTGGGGTCCCCGTTATAGCCCCCTTCTCTTGCGTCCTCAAGAGAAGGCTTTTGGAACAACTGTAAATTTGCTATACACTACTACGAAGAGGTACACCCAAACCTTATATACCAAGGAGCGAGGGTACTCCGTGAAAAATAATCTGCAACGAACACCTCACAATAAAAAAACGCCCAAACCTTGTTAACCACAGCCGCGAGTATGTTTTCCGAAAAATAATCTGCAACGAACACCTCACAACAAATTTTTACGAAGAAAAACACCCCAACCTTGTTTACCCGGGAGCGAGGGTACTCCGTGAAAAATAATCTGCAACGAGTACCTTGCACAAATTTTATTTTGTTCCATTACTAAAGGGTGCAAGGTGCGAGTGAAGCCCTTTTTTCACGGAGCTACCCGAGCGACACACGTTTGGTCGGCTTACTTGTTTGCGCCGGTGCAGTATCTCAAAATCTTTTCCACCGCTATACCGCCGCGTTTGCCCTGCGGCAGTTTGCCTTTGTGGTTTTTGTTCTCCACGGACACGTCGGAGCTGTCTACCACCAACGTTGTGGCGCGGTCGTAAATGGCAATCTTGAAGGGCACATCTCCCACGTAGTCGGCAAACACAATGCTACTGCCGTTTACGCCGAATTCGATACCCTTTGCGCCCTTGCAGTTACGGGCGTGTTTGGTAATTTCCTTTACGGGCAGCCGTTTCAAAAAGCCCTTGTTGGTTGCCAAAAGCACCTCGCCCTTGTTGGCTTCCACCTGTCCCGCAAACACAACGTACTCGTCCTCGGCAAGGTTGATGCAGTGAACGCCCCCTGCCACTCTGCCCTGCAACGGCACTTCGCTTACGTCGAAGCGCGTGCAGCCGCCGCGGTTGGTAACGAAGAAAATTTCCGCGTCGGGGCGGACAACTTCCACCTTGAACACTTCGTCGTCCTCTTTGCCCTTGTAGCCCTGAAACACCGATTTTAACAGTCGGTACTCGCTCCACTCGCTGCGCTTTACCATGCCCTGACGGCTGTAAATAAGCAACTCTCCGCCGACGTCCTCGCCTGCGGGCATTGCAAACACGGCAACGGGAATTTCGCCCAAAGCGGCTTCGGGGAACACGTGCGACAAGTTTACGCCGGGGTCGCGGTAGCGAATTTCCGGCAGGTCTCCCGCTTTGATACGGAAGCAGTTGCCCATGTTGCTGAAGAACATCACGTTTACGTCCGTTTTTGTTTCCACGGCGTGGGTCAGCAGTTCCGCAAAGGTAGAGCCTATCGCGTCCTTTTGCGACATGTTGAAGTTTTTGGAAGGAATACGCTTAAGAGTATAGTCGGCGGCAATGCCCACCACCACCGTTTCGACGGGCTTTTCGTCCGTTTCGCTGGGTATAACGGCGTCGGCTTCCGTCTTGCAAATTTCCGAAAGGCGGGGCGTTTTGTAGTTGCGTTTCAACGCCGTCATTTCCGACTTGATAAGCTCCATTTGCTCTCTGCGGCTGTTGATGATGACGTTGAGGCGGGCAATGGTATGCTCCAGCTCGCGCAGCTCGTTTTCCAGCTTGTTCACTTCCAGCTTGGTAAGTCGGGCAAGACGCAAATCCAAAATTGCCTGCGCCTGACGTTCGCTGAGGTCAAAGCGTTCGCGCAGCTTGTTGCGCGCGTCCGTTGTGGAAGCGGCGTTTTTGATTATGCGTATAACCTCGTCGATGTTGGTTACGGCAATTACCAAGCCCTGCAAAATGTGGGCGCGTTCCTTTGCCTCTTCCAACTCGAACTTGCTGCGCTTCAAAATTACATCGCGCTGATATGCCACGTAGTAAGCGATGATGTCCAGCAGACCCATAAGCTGCGGCTTGCCGTCCGCAATTGCCACCATGTTTATGCCGTAGGACATTTCCAATTGAGAGTACTTGAACAAATTTTTTATCAACTGCTTTACGTCGCAATCCTTTCTCAACTTGATGACGGCGCGCAGACCTTCCTTGTCGCTTTCGTCCACAATTTCCGAAATGCCTGCAAACATTTCCTTTTTTTCGTCCTTCAACGCCGCAATGCGAATAAGCATGTCCGCTTTGTTGATGCCGTAAGGTATTTCGGTGATGACAATGTTGCGACGATCTCCCGACGCCACCTCTATGTGCATTTTGGCGCGCAAGATGATTTTACCCTTGCCCGTTTCGTAGGCTTGCGCCAGCCCATCGCCGGGGATTATGTGTCCGCCCGTGGGGAAATCCGGTCCCTTGATGATCTTCATCATGTTGGCAAGGGAAATGCGCGGATTGTCTATGTACGCGATCGTTCCGTCGATAACTTCCGCAAAGTTGTGAGGGGGAATGTTGGTGGCAAGTCCCACCGCTATGCCCGTTGCGCCGTTTACCAGCAAATTGGGAAAACGCCCCGGCAGCATGTCCGGTTCCTTGGTGGTGTCGTCAAAGTTGCGAGACCAACGCACCGTGTCCTTTTCTATGTCGCGAAGCAGCTCCAACGCGCAGGGGGAAAGCTTTGCCTCGGTGTAACGCATTGCCGCCGCGCCGTCGCCGTCGATGTTGCCGAAGTTGCCCTGACCGATGATGAGGGGCACGTTCATTGCAAAGGGTTGCGCCATGCGCACCATTGCGTCGTAAATGGAGCTGTCGCCGTGAGGGTGGTAACGTCCCATGCAGTCGCCGACGATACGCGCCGATTTGCGCGTGGGCTTGTCGGGAGTGTTGCCCTGCTCGTACATGGAGTACAAAATACGCCGCTGAACAGGCTTTAGACCGTCCTCTACGCGGGGAAGCGCGCGGTCGAGAATGACGTGTTCGGCGTAGGGCATCATGGATTCGTGCATCACCACTTCCATGGGCTTGGTAAGCAGATTGCTGCCGTCCTCCATTTTGACTATTTCACTGTGTTCCAAATCGAAAATATCTACTTGTTGACTCATTTGTTTACCTCGCTACACCAATTTGTTGAACAGCGCGTCGGTGTCCTTGTTGAAATCGGCGTTTTCCGTTATGTACGCCTTGCGCGCGTCTATTTCGTCGCCCATCAAGGTCGTCACCATGCGCTCCGCCTCGGAAAAGTCCTCTATCGTCACGCGCATGAGGGTTCTCGTTTCGGGGTTCATTGTGGTTTCCCACAGCTGTTCGGCGTTCATCTCTCCCAAGCCCTTGTAGCGTTGAAGGTCGTAGCCGCGCCCGAACTCTCCCACAATTTCCTGCAGTTCGTAGTCGTCGTAAGCGTAACGCACCTTGTCCTTTTTGGAAATTTTGTACAGCGGCGGCATGCCTATATAAACGTGCCCGTCGGTGATGAGTTCGCGCATGTAACGGAAAAAGAATGTAAGCAGTATGGCTCTGATGTGCGCGCCGTCCTGGTCGGCGTCGGAAAGAATGATGATTTTGTCGTACTTGAGGTCGTCTATGTTAAAGTCCTCTTCGCCGATACCCGTGTCGAGGGCGTTGATGAGCGAGCGGATCTCCTCGTTGGCAAGCACTTGGTCTATACGCTTGCGTTCGGCGTTGAGCGGCTTGCCGCGGAGAGGCAGTATGGCTTGAAAACGACGGTTGCGCGCCTGCTTTGCACTGCCGCCCGCGCTGTCGCCCTCCACAATGAACAGCTCGTTTTTGCTTGCGTCACGTCCCGTGCAGCTTGCAAGTTTGCCCACAAGGGTGCTGTTGAAAATGCTGTTCTTTTGCCGCGTGACCTCTTTTGCCTTGCGCGCCGCCTCTCTCACCTTGGCGGAGGCAATGGATTTTTTGATTATCGTTTCGGCGTCTGCGCCGTTTTTGGCAAGCAACTCCGTAAAGGCGTCGGTAGCCAACGCTTCGCAGGCGATTTTCGCTTCCACATTGCCCAGCTTGGTTTTGGTTTGCCCCTCGAACTGCACGTTTGCCATTTTGACGGACATAACAAGCGTGATGCCCTCGCGGAAGTCCTCGCCCAGCAGGTTTTCGTCCTTGGCTTTCAAAAATCCCTTGCTGCGGGCGTAGTCGTTGAACACCTTGGTCATGGCGGTTTTAAGCCCCGTTTCGTGCATGCCGCCCTCGCCCGTGGGAATGTTGTTTACGTAACTGATGAGGTTTTCCGTGTAGTTGGTTGTGTACTGAAAGGCAAATTCCAACTGTAACGTGTCGTTTTTGCCACTCCAATAAAGCGGATTGAGGTGCAGCGGAGCTTTGTTTTCGTTAAGGTACAGCACAAAGTCCTTCAGTCCGCCGTTGTAGCAAAAGGTTTCCGTGCGCACGTTGCCGTCATCGTCGTCCGCGCGCTCGTCGGTAAGCACAAATGTGATGCCCTTGTTGAGGAAGGCAAGCTCCTTTATGCGCTTGTGAATGATGTCGTAGTCCATCTGTATGTTTTTGAACACGCGCGCGTCGGCAAGAAAGGTTATCGTGCTGCCGTGTTCGGTTGTTTGCCCCACCTTGGTCAGATGGTCCTTGGGAACGCCGCTAAGTACCTTGCCGTGTTCGTCCACGGGGCTGTGAAAATGCTGAACGTACTCGCTGCCGTCCTTTTTGACGTTGACGGTAAGCCAACTTGAAAGCGCGTTGGTCACGCTTGCGCCCACGCCGTGCAGTCCGCCGGAAAAGGCGTAGTTTTCGTTGTTGAATTTGCCGCCCGCGTGCAGTTGAGTAAACACCACCTCCACGCCGGAAATTTTGAGCTGCGGGTGTTCGTCCACGGGTATGCCGCGCCCGTTGTCGGAAACGGTTACGCTGCCGTCCTTGTGCAGGGTGACGCTTACGCGATCGGCAAAGCCGTTGCTGGCTTCGTCCACGGCGTTGTCGACTATCTCCCAAAGCAGGTGATGCAGCCCCGTGCGCCCCGTTGTGCCTATGTACATGCCCGGACGCATACGAACGGCGTCCAAGCCCTCCAGCACCTGAATATCTTTTGCTTCGTAAGTTTTGTTCAATTGCTTGTCCTCCGAAAAGTGTTTGTCGTTTGTTGATTGCGTTGCTTTGCCGAATTGGCGCGGGCTTGAACCGCAGCATTGATGAGCGTTGGCTTTGCCCGATGTTTTTATGTTCTTCTGTGTTTGAGTGTGTGCTTGACGTTGACTGGCTTCGGTCGCCACGTGTTCGGCGCGTCCGTTGTCGTTTTGCCGCCCTTCAAAATCTGTCAAATGCGCTTGATGAGCTTCCTTGCCGAATTGGCGGGCTTACATCACAACATTGAAAGTTGTTGTTTGCCCGATGTTTTTTGTTTTTCTGTGTTTGAGGGTGTGCGCTTGACGTTGGCTGGCTTCGGTCGCCACGTGTCAGGCTCGTCCGTTCTTGCCGTTCAAGGTCGTTGAATTTATGCAATTTCGCAAGCTCGTCGGAAAGAAAAGATCCCGTTTGCGCGCATATACAAAATGCAAGCTTCCGTACCCTTTTATTATAGCATAAATAAATATATATTGCAATAAAAATTTTTATATTTATTCACGGAATTTCGAAACTTTTGGGTTCAAAAAATGTTTATACAGAATAAATTACATATTTATGCGCTTTCGCAAATTTTTATTCGACAACATTGAATATTTATGCAAATGTCGCTCGCATATTCCCCGAAAAAAGGCTTCGAGGTGCAAGTATAATAAAAAATAGGGGTGGGAGCGCGTGCATTGCGCACAAAACGACTTCGCAGTGCCGCTTGGGCATTCGGTGAAAAAAGGGCTTCGCAGTGTCGCTTGGGCATTCGCCGCAAAACGGGCTTCGCGGTGGCACTCGGGCATTCGGTGAAAAAAGGGCTTCGCTCGTACCTTGCACCCTTTAGTAGGGGGAGAAAATAAAACTTGTGCAAGGTACTCGTTGCAGATTATTTTTCACCGAACACCCTCGCGCCTGTGTTGAAAAAGGTGTAGTTAGTCGCAGATTGTTTTGCGTGCGAACACCCGCGCTCCTTGTTGAACAAGGTTGGGACTTTAATTTGAACAGTTTGTTTTGAAACAAAATTTGTCACAGAGACATAGCTTCCCCGAGAGTGTGGGCGTGGCGCGTAAAGCCAATCACCACAGTGTGGTGTTGGTAGCAGCCACGCGCTCGCCGCTTCTGCCTTGCCGCGGCGAGCGGTCCTTGTTGTGGCTGCGCAAGCAGACGATAGGGACGACGTTTGTTTCGTCTAACCATATAAGATTTTCCTTTCGATTGGGCACTACTATTTTGCGTGTAGCAAGCTAAAAACCGCACATAAAGCCTTCTCTTGAGGATGCAAGGGAAGGGGGCTATAACGGGGACCCCAACGAGTTGAGTATAACGAAACTTGTTGGGGAGAGGAACAGCTGACCGATAGCGGAACCGACCGAGCATTGTGCGAGGTTGGTGCTATCGAGGGAAAGCTGTGACGAGGTGGATGAGTTTCGACAAAAAAAATAAATATTACGTCCCTTTTCCCCTCTCGAAGGGGAAGCTATAATTTCCTGATAGCAAGCTAACGTCTGTTCTAAAAGTCTTGCGGATTGTTTTGCATGCGAACCCCCTCGCTCCTTGTTGAACAAGGTTTGGGTGTGCTTCTTCGTAGCGGTAGGCTTCAAAGCAGCAAAAAAGGTTGCCGCGTTGTACGACAACCCTTGTGATGTTTTGTAGAGCATGTACTTGCTCCACCTTGTTTGCAATTTTGTTTCTTTGTCGCCTTTCGCCCGAGCGGCAGACTTACAGTTGAATGTTCAAGGCGGGCACCACTCCGCCGCTTGTATAGTCGACATCATAATTGTTGTAATCGGATATGCCGATGGGCTGGACGTGATTCGCATTGGAGTCGTTATAGGGAAACGGCGAGCGCAACCACCACCATCCGTTACCGACATAAGTGCCCGTAGCTTCTACGTACAAGCCTTGAGACTTGGCATAGTCCGTACCCGTCAGCTGCCGTGCCTCGTCGGAAATGATGGCATTGGATTCGAATCCGTAGCTACTGTTTACCACCTCTCTGTAGCTCAACAAAAACACCTTGTCGTCGGTATTTTCGCAGGCATATATGTTACCTCTGCTTGAGGTTGTGCTTGCACTGTTGTCCACCTCGGTAGTGATAATGAATTGCATGCTCAGCTCGTCAAAGGCTGTTTGGTAGAAATTGTCGTTCAACCAAGCGCGAATGTCGCTGTGCGCGTAGTTATTGGGATACACCAGCCGCCCGTCGATCGTGCGGTTGCCTGAATTTTGGTAATATTGTTGACAATCCACAATCAAATTTGCCATTACAAGCGCCTTGCCGTTTTCTTGCTTGAGAATACGCCAAGCGATTGGCTCGAACCTGAACCAATACACCGTGCCTGCGTTGTAGCCGTAGTCGTCCTGATAGCTGTAGTCTGCGGTTGCAGCAAACTTCGTTTCATACGGGCGATAGCTTGTAAAATACACTCCGCGGTATTTGGCATTTTGGTACTCCACGTCTATGTACCACATATAGCTTTGTACGCTTCCCTCAATGTAGTAGCCGTAATCCGTCCAACCGTTGGCATTGTAGCTTGAGGGCAATTTGTTCTGTATTTCCGCGTTGAGGTTGGATTTCAATGCGTTGTCAGTAACCTCGCCTTGAGGGTAGCTGCCAAAGGTCAGCGTTTTACCGTCCTCGCTCATGGTGTATTGAGGCTTCAGCTGCTCGCAAACAATGCACGTTCCATTTTCACCCCAAGTGTGTTCCTTACCCGCAACTAATTTCCACATTGCGGTAAGCTCCAAATTTCCCGTGGTGCCCTTGGGAATGGCGCTTGTGTAGACGATACCGTTTTGGTCCCTCCAGCTTGCAACGTGCGTTCCGTCCGCGCTTTGAAGCATGGGCAACGTCAACCCCTCCACAGTGTACTCGGTGGGCTTTTCATCTGCAAATTCGCCTATATTGGTGTCGTAGACAAAGGTTATTTCGTACTCTATCGCTCTCCAATGGGCGGTAAGCTCGACATCGTCCGCCATGCTCCAGACAGCAAGTCCGCTGCCGTTGCTTTCCGTGATTTGAACGCTGTCGTTGAACCAACCCGTAAAGCTGTACCCCGTGCGCGTGGGAACCGGTAACGAAAAGCTGCTGCCAAAGGCAACCTGCTTGCTTTGATCTTGCTCGGACAAAGCGTCGCCACCGTTGACGTCAAAGCTTACGCTATACTGTTTGACAGTGTACACGGCATTGACCGTGATGTCGCTGCTGCCGAGGGTGTACGCCTCCCACTTGCCCGCGTAACCGAGCCTTGAGGGTACAATCGGTTCCTTTACGCTTGAGTCTCCCTCCGTGAACGTAACGGTACCTACCGTTACGCCGTCGGCAACAAAGGTTACCGTGTGCGTCTTGGGCGTTGAGCCGTCAGGCTCCTTGGGCGCGTCGGGCTTACACGCAACAAGCGCCGCCACCACAAACGCCGCTGCAAACAGAAGCAACAGGATTTTTTTCACTTTGTTCATACCGTAATTCTCCTTTGACAAAAAAAGTATAACCTTTTTCACGCCAAAATGTCAATAAAAAAATATTTTTGGGGAAATATGCGAGCGACCGTGTTGAACAAGGGCGGAAGCTTTGATTTGAACTGCCTGTTTTGTAACAGAGCTTGTCACAGCGAAATAGCTTCCCCACAAGTGTGGGCGTGGGGCGTGAAAGAACAAAATGCAGATACCGACTTCTTGGGCGGAAGTCGGTATCTTAAATGTTGTAAATCTAACCGTTGATTGCGCATAAGTTACGCAGTAGCAAGCAATCGACCGCCTCGCGTTTGGTCGGAACTAATGTCTTGTTATCCATTCCACCACGTCGGCGTACACTTCCGCCTTGTTGGTTTCGTTGAGCAGCTCGTGGCGCGCGCCCTCGTACAGCTTGAGGGTGACGTCCTTTACCCCCACTTTTTCGGAGTAGAATTTGGCAAGCTTGGTCATGCCCTTTCCGTAGTTGCCCACGGGGTCGTCCTTGCCGGCGATGAGCAAAACGGGCTTGTTTACGTCCACCGTGCAGTACTGCTGCTTGGAGTACAGCTTTTGTATGCCGCGCATAAAGCTGCGGTAAAAATTTGCCGAACAGGTAAAGCCGCTTAGCGGGTCGTCGTTGTACTTTGCCACTTCCGCTTGGTCGCGGTTAAGCCAGGAATTTTGTCCGCCGAACTTCTTTTCGTAGCTTTTGAAGGACAGCTTGACGATGATTTCGGCGGGGTATCTGCCGCCCTTGTGACGGCAAAGATGATTTGCCACCACTCTACACGCGGTAAAGCTCAACCCCTTGATGTAGTTTGAGCCGCACAGAATGAACCCGTCCACGTCGGGGCGTCGCTCGATGACAGCCTGCGTGACAAAGCTGCCGTAGCTGTGCCCCATCAAAAACAGCGGCAGGTCGTACTTTTTGCGGCAGTAGTCCAAAATTGCCAGCTGATCGCCCACGTTGTTGGCGAACATGTCGCCCTCTTCGTAGCCCAAACTGTCGCTTTGCGCCGTAAGCCCGTGTCCGCGGTGGTCGTTCATCACCACGATGTAGCCGTTGGCGTTCAAAAACTCCGCAAACTCGCCGTAACGCGCGGAGTGTTCCGCCATTCCGTGAGCAATTTTCACCACGCCCTTGGGACGGGTAACGTCGTCCCAGACATACAGTTGAACTTCCTTTTGATCGTGAGAAACAAACCTTGTCAGCTTCATTTTGCACCGCCTTGTTGTTGATAAGTTTATTTTACGCAATTTGCCGCAAAAAGTCAATAGGGCAACATGCAAATGGCTTGCGCCGAACGCCCTTTGAACAAATTTGTTTGCCGATGTGTTTTGCGCACAACAGAACTTTTTGCAAATAATTTGCCCTGCAAACACATACACTATGGGTATGAAAATTGTGTTTACGGGCGGCGGAACAGCGGGGCACGTGACGCCCAACCTTGCACTTATCGACAAATTGCGGCAGGCGGAGTGCCACTACGTCGGCACGGCGGGAATGGAACAAACGTTGACGAAAAAGGCGGTGGACGAGGGGTTGCACTACCACGTCATTTCCGCGCACAAGCTGAAGCGCAAGCTGTCGATCCAAAACCTGCTTTTGCCCTTTCGGCTGTGCAAAAGCGTTGCCGAGGCAAAGCGCGTACTGCGCCAAATACGCCCCGACGTTGTGTTCAGCAAAGGGGGTTATGTGGGGTTGCCCGTCACCATTGCGGCGCGCAAGCTGAAAATACCCACAGTGATACACGAAAGCGACATGTCCGCGGGGTTGGCAAACAGGGTTTCGGCGCATTTTGCCGACGTGTACCTTTCCACATTTCCCTGCGACAAGCGCGCCAAGGTGACGGGACTGATCGTGCGAGAGGAAATTTTGCACGGCGACCGCGAAAAGGGACTGCGCGAAATGGGCTTTGACGGAAGCAAGCCCGTGCTGTTGGTGATGGGCGGAAGTCTTGGCGCAAAGGCGTTGAACGAGGCGGTAGCCAACTGTCCGCGCCTTGCCGAACGGTTCGACATTTTTGTGATTACAGGCAAAAACAAGCACATGGGGTGCGATTTTTTGAAACAATCGGAATTTGTTTCCGAAATATGGAACGTCCTTGCCGCAACGGACGTGTGCCTGACAAGGGGCGGCTCAAATTCCCTTGCGGAGCTTACTCTTGCGCAAGTGCCCTTTGTGACAGTGCCCCTCGTCAAGCAATCTCGGGGAGAACAGCTGCAAAACGCCAAGTGGTTTTGCGAACGTGGCTGCGGTCTGCTCGTACACGAAGAAAACCTCGAAAGGGAGCTGTTCGGCGCGGTAAACGCCGCCTACGACAACCGCGCGGCAATACAAACAAAGCAGCGCGCGCAAAAGGAGCTTTACGGCACGGACAAGGCAGTGGAAGTAATTTTGCAAACGGCAGCGCACCACCCCCGCCGCGCTTGACCTTTTCAACAGGGAAGGTACTCCGTATATAATAATCAGCAAGACTTTTAGAACAGCCGTCAGCTTGCTATCAAAAAATTATAGCTTCCCCACGAGTGGGGAAGTGGCTGCGCAAGCAGACGATAGGGACGAAATCAATTATGTTTAACCTAAAATATATTTTAATTTTTATAGTATCTTGTGCGGAGACCTTCACCTTACAATGAAATGGATTGAAACGGAAACGTAATCCAATTCGTCCCTTTTCCCTTGTCGGGGACTTTCCCTCTCGAAGGGGAAGCTTCTTTATGTCGAAACTCATCCACCACGTCACAGCTTTCCCTTGATAGCACCAACCTCGCACAATGCTCGGTCGGTTCCGCTATCGGTCAGCTGTTCCTCTCCCCAACAAGTTTCGTTATACTCAACTCGTTGGGGTCCCCGTTTGCGAAATACTCTTACTTCGCCCCTTTGTGTCGAAACTCATTCGGCGCTTTCAGCGCCACCTTCTCTTGCGTCCTCAAGAGAAGGCTTTAGGTGCAGTTAGCGAATTTGTTAAGAAACAAGCTGTTCTAATTAAAGTTCCGACCTTTTTTTACCCTTGCGCAACAAAGCAGATTATATCCGTGGCACAAACACAGCCGCGAGTGTGTTTCCCGAAAAATAATCTGCAACGTACTACTACGAAGAAGTACACACAAACCTTGTTCAACAAGGAGCACGGGTGTTCGCACGCAAAACAATCTGCAATACACTACTACGAAGAAAAACGCCCAAACCTTATTCACCACAGCCGCGAGTATGTTTCCCGAAAAATAATCTGCAACGAGTACCTTGCACAAGTTTTATTTTGTCCCTCTACTAAAGGGTGCAAGGTACGAGCGAAGCCCTTTTTTCGGGGAATATGCGAGCGGCACTACAATCTGCAACGAGGGCGTAGCCCGAAGCGAAGCCGTTTTGCGGCGAATACCCGATGCGACACCGCGAAGCCCTTTTTTCACGGAGTTGCCCGAGTGCTAAGAGTTGTAGGTGTTGTAGTAAACGGTTATGGATTTTATGCGCGCCTGACTGACGTCGGCAACGTACTCGAAAAAGCCAAGCTTTTGAGTTTCGTCGAAGGTGAGCTTTGCTTGAGTTTTTTCCAATGAGTACGTTGTTTTCTGCTTGTGAGCGGAGTCAATCCCCACGTTGATCGTGTTTTTCGCAACCTCCGCAAGATTGTAGTTTTCAAATTCTATTGTTACGCCCGTGATATAAGCGTTGATTACGGTGATTTGCAGATGAGAATTTTTTACCAAGTGGCTGTTGTTCGCTTGATTATTTTCAATTTGATAGCTCAAATAACCGTTTACCTTTTGCGCGGGAGCGTTCCAAGGCAATGCAAAATTGTTCACGGTAGCTGTTAGCAGGTTATAACTGCTAAGATCGAATTCGCAGTACATATCGCCCGTAACCTTCACTGTCAGCTCGCCGTTTGTCATTGTTTGGGATTCCCCGTTTATCACAAGACTACGCACCACTATTCCCACATAACAGCTATAGCTAAATGTCAATTCTTCTCCGTAAAGTAGGGAGTTGTAGTAGTCGAGCTGACAATTGTCGCGGTAATTTACCAACGAAAAATCTTCACCTGATTCGGACACGGCGTAAAGCTTCGAATGCGTGTAATCTCCCGTAATGGTGACGTATAGCGAATAAATGTCGGAATTGCTTTGAACGGACAAAATTACCGATTCGTACAGCGCAATGTCGTCCAAGGAATCCATTTTGAGAAATCCTTTGACGGTAAGCGTGTCCCCTTCCGTAATTGTGTAAAGATTGACGTCATCGTTGAAATACAGCCAAATGGTAACATCGCCGTCGCTCAGCACTGCCATATGTTCGTCGGCTTCCACCATTTCGACTTTCGCAGTTACCTTGTAGTAGCAAATGCTTTGCTGTGTAGCGTACAATTCGCGCGCAATTTCCCGCAGTTCCGCAAGTGATTCCACCTCGACAACTTCGGGATTGCGATCGAACACATCTTCTTCGGGAATTTCCTCGTGACAATCGCGCGAAGTAAAGTACTTGCCGCACACGGTACACTGCCAATGATGAATCCAACCGTCCTGCGTTTCGGTACGCTCTTGCGCTTTGAACTCCACCGGTTGGTGCGGCTCAAGAGGATCTTCAACGCGCTCTCTCGTGTTACAATCCTTACATTTCTTGTAGTGATAGCCTGCCACAGTGCAGGTGGACTCAACATAGGAATCGGGGTCGTCCTCAAAGTTGTGAGCAGCCAAAGACAACTCTTCCTTCCAAACAAACTGACAAGCATTGCAGGTGTACTCTACGTACCCCTTTTCCGTGCAGGTTGAAGTTTGTCTGTCCCCTTCGCGAGGGTCGTGGTTTCCTTTGTTTATGTCCGCACCGCATCGGGTACACTTTTTCCAATGACCCGTTGCGTCAGAGTACCATTCTTTGCTCACATCGTGTCCCTTGGCTCTTATCGCCTCCGTTTCACGCATGCCGCAAACCGTGCAAAACTTTTCGACGCTGCCCGCCTCGGTGCAAGTGGAGTCGTTGCGCGTGCTTTCGTCGTACTCGAACTTGTGGTCGGTTTTGTTGACTGTTCGCCTTGAATGTTCATAACCGCAAATTTCGCATTGCTCAACTATCTCTCCGTTTTGAGTGCAAGACGCCTCCGACACCACTTTTTCCGTCCATTCGGCGTGTTGTTCCTCGTTCAGCTTTTCCTCGCAAACGGTACATATTCTCCAATGGTGAGTGCCGTTGCTCTCATAGCCCTCCGAGGGAGTATGTTCGCCCGTGGCGGGTACAGTTTCGTGAAAGCTGTAGTCGCAAAGGGTACAATGCTTGTCCTGATGCCCTTGTTTGCCACATGTGGGCGCTTTGTTTTGCCCTTCGGGACAATCGACGTCCTCAAGGGTGTGCAGCTCAAATTCCGTTTGTTCGCAACGAATACATTTGTAAAAGTGACCCGCGCTGTTCCTATTTACAAAATCGCTTTTGTCGTAGCTGTGCCCCAAAGCGACGGGTTCTTCCGTGATTGTTTTGCCGCAATCGCAATGCTTTACAGTCAAACCGTCCTTGGTGCAGGTTGGCTCAAAGGACAACTCGTCGTCCACAACGTAGCTGTGCGAAACGCGACTGCCCTCCTGTACGGTTTGACACACCGAACACTCCTGCCAATGCTCGTCGTCGTTGTACTTTACGGTATAGCTGTGTTTTGCAAAAGGCAGAATTTCGGTGTGAGTTGCACCGCAGTCGCAACGCGTTACTTCGCTGCCCTGCTGTTTACAGGTGGAAGGCGTGCTGCTTACGGGAATGTCAAACTCGTGGCTTGCGCGGCTGTCAGGTTGCTCCGAATGGCAAACCTTACACTCCGTCCAATGGTGCGCGTCGTCAAAGTTTGTAACGGTAAAAATGTGAGCCTTTTCTTCTATGTCCTGCGTTTTAGACGCGCCGCAAACGCATTTGACTACTTCGCGTCCTTTTTCGGTACATGTGGACTCTTTTTCCACGCTTACCGTCTCAAAATTGTGCGATTGCTCCTCGGTACGGTAGTCGCAACGGGAACACTTCTGCCAATGGGTCGCTCCGCCTTCAACACTTTTCCAGTGCAAGTCATGCTCCAACGCGGCAACTGTCTCGGTGTAGCTTTCTCCGCAACTGCAAACATACAGCTTGCTGCCCTCTTCCGTGCAAGAGGCGGGCGTTTCGCTTTTCAATTTGTAGTTGTGTTGGTGAGGCTCGGGATCGACGGGCGGCGGATTGTCGGGAACGTTTTTGCATGCGACAAGCGCAACAGCACAAACGCACAAAGCAATCGTCAAAAACAAAATAAAAATCAACGATCTTTTGTATTTCTTCATAAGTACCTCTGCAAAACTTAAACAATCAAACAGATTACCTTAAATTATATTACTTGTACAACTATAAATCAAGAGATTTACTAAAAAACATAAAAAAAATGGCACATCAAGCAGCTACAAAAACATAGCAAAAAAAGGCTTCCCTTTGCAGAGAAGCCGTTTTTTGTGGAATATACGAGCGACACAGGGGTCGGAACTCTACTTTACCAATGCTTCCAGCTCGGCGAGAGTGTCCTCAAAAGATTTGATTACGATGTCGAACGGTTCTTGCGTTGTAAGGTCTACGCCCGCAACCTTCAATTCCGAAACGGGGTCCATCGAGCCGCCCAAAGAAAGGAATTTTTTGTAGTCGGCAACGGCGGTTGCGCCTTCCTTAAGTATCTTTTCCGCAATGCACACGGCGGAAATGATGCCCGTAGAGTACTTGTAGACATAAAACGCGCGGTAAAAGTGCGGTACGCGCGCCCACTCGTACTTTATTTCGTCGTTGTGATGTACCGCTTTGCCGTAGTACATTTTGTTCAGCTTGAGATACTCGTTGCACATCACGTCGCCCGTCAGCGGCTCGCCCGCCTCCACAAGGGCGTGGGTTATTTGTTCGAACTCGGCAAACATCGCCTGACGGTACATTGTTGTGCGCAGCATGTCAAGATAGTACTGCAACAAATATTTTTTCACGTTGACGTCAGTCTGCGTGGCAAGCAGGTACTTCAGCAGCAACACTTCGTTGCAGGTGGACGCCACTTCTGCCACGAATATCTTGTACCCTTCCTTGGAAAACGGCTGCGCCTTGCAGCTATAGTACGTGTGCATGGAGTGTCCCATTTCGTGCGCAATGGTAAAAATGTCGTGAGTGGTTTTTTGGTAGTTCAGCAGCATATAGGGGTGTACGCCGCTCACTCCGCTGCTGTATGCGCCGCTACGCTTGGTGGGCGTTTCGTGGACGTCGATCCAACGGTTTGCAAAAGCCTGTCTTACCACGTCAAGGTAGTCCTCGCCCAAGGGCGCAAGTCCCTTCAAAACCAAATCGCACGCTTCCTCGTACTCGCAAGAAATGTCGGCGTCGGGGAAAATGGGAACGTGCAAATCGTACATGTTCAGGGTTTTTACGCCCATCACCTTTTTGCGAAGGGACATGTACCTGTGCAACGGCGCAAAGCCGGCGTGCATGCACTTTATCAGATTGTCGTAGACGGATTTGTCTACTTGCTCGTAAAACAACGCCTGTTCGAGCGCGCTGTCGAAATTGCGCGCCTTTGCCGAAAAGCAATCCGCCTTTACGCTGCCCTCGTAAAGCCCTGCCAACGTGTTTATTTTGCCTATGTACGCCTTGTAGTAGGTTTCAAACGCCTTTTTGCGCACTTTTTGGTCCTTGTGTTGCATAAGCGTGGAGTAAGTTCCGTGCCCGAGCTGAACCTTTTTGCCGTCCACGGTTATGACATCAAACTTGATGTCGCCGCTGTCGAGCCGATTGAACACCTCGTGGAATTGTCCGCTAAAGCTACCCACGCCCGCAAGCAACCGCTCCTCTTTTTCGCTCAAAATGTGCGCCTTGCCACGCAAAACGTTCAACAGAGCAACGTCGTAGTCGGCAAACTCGGGGTCGGCGGCAAACTCGCGCAGCTTGTCGTCGGGAATTGCACTTAGCTCGGCGGAGGCAAAGCTGGTTGCCTCGCTGTACTTGACGTACAACCCGTAAATGCGGGAGTAACGCGCTTGCTTTTCCGCGTCCTGCAAATCGCTGTCGTAGTCCATGTGCGCGTAACCGAACAGGTGGTCCAGCTTAAATTCGATTTTGTCCGTCAGCTTGAGGAACTTCAACAAACAGTCGCGATTGTTCAGCTTGCCCTGAAATTCCGCAAGAAGCGGGTATTCTTGCGACAGCTCGCCAAAAGCCTTTTCCCAATCGTCGGGCGTCGGGTAGATGTCGCCCAAATTCCAAGTGTACTTTTCGGGAATGTCACTGCGTTTTGTGTAACTCATAGAGTCAACTCTCCTTTTTGTGTTTGCAACTATTATATACCGATTTGCCCGATATGTCAAAGCAAAAGGCAAATTGTAAAAAACAGCGCACCGCTTGGAAAAACCTTGCCTTTGTTGCAACAAAAAAGGGAACAGAAACCTGCTCCCTTTGGTGGTTTGTGTGGAGAAATTATGGCGTGGGTTGAGTGCCGTTCAACGTTTGGGCGGAAGTTTGTTTTGCCGCTTGGCTCGCCCTTTGGCTTTTACCTGTTTTTTGCGCCCGAGGTTTTTTGTTGCCTGTTATTTGATTGTAGTAAGGTTGCAACTCGTCTATCAAAATTGTTTCGAGGTCGGTACAGTTGAAAACAAAAACATTCAAATTCCCTATCGTTGTACGAAGTCGCTCTTTGTCCTCGGGAGATAGCGGATTGCTGATGTCTATACCAAGATCCTTTTCTGCAAAATGCTCGGCAAAAGTGCTTTTTTTTAATCTGCCACATATGTGATTATACAACCGCTTTCCCACTGTACCCTTGTACGACTCGCCGACATAGATTATTTCACCATTGTCACGGTACACCACGTAAACCCCGTGGAAGTCGCACGGATTGGTGCTGCCTTGTTCGCACAATGCGGAAAGCTTGCCTGTTGTAATGCCGTAATATGGTATTCCGCCATACACCCCCAAAAATGGCGAAGAACAGCTCATTTGCTTTGTGAAAGTCGAAATGTCTTTTGTAGCCATGTGTTTTTCTCCTTTGTTTTGTTTTAGCCGTGAGGTTATTGATTTTTATAGTCCCACACAACAGGACGGTTGTCGGGGTTCCATTGTGCGTGCCAACCAAGAGGTTCGCTTGCTGCCTCACAAGAAATTGTTAAGCTTCTACATCCTTTGAAAGCATCGGAACCAATGTTTGTAACTGTGCTTGGAATTATAATCGATGTCAACCTCCAACAATTATGGAAAGCCATTTCACCTATGCTTGTAACACTGCTCGGAACTGTTATCTCGGTCAAACTGCTGCATTCCTTAAACGCATAACCGCCTATGCTTTGCAATTGACTGTCGCCCTCAAACGTTACAGTTTGCAAGTTGGTGCAATTGTAGAAAGCATACGAGTCTATGCTTGTGACTGTGCTGGGAATTGTGATCGACGTTAATTGATTGCACTCGTAGAAAGCGCGGTTGCCTATACTTTGCAATTGACTGTCGCCCTCAAACGTTACTGTTTGCAAATTAGTACAATAGTAGAAAGCGTCGCTACCTATGCTTGTGACAGTACTTGGAATTGTTATTCCCGTCAAACTACTACAACCATAGAAAGTATTGTAGTCTATTTTCGTAATCGTACTCGGAATTGTAATGTTTATCAAACTGCTACAACCCGAGAAAGCGTAGTGGCCTATGCTTTGCAATTGACTATCACCATCAAACGTTACAGTTTGCAAGTTGATGCAATTGTAGAAAGCACCTCTATTTAACCCTGTTAGAACACCCTACCACCACACATCACACTTACATATTAAAGAATTCGCAACT
>CANRHN010000014.1 GCA_947630425.1 uncultured Clostridia bacterium
GTCTGTCAAGAAGAAAACACAAAAAAAGGCGCAAGGCATTTTTGCCTTACGCAATTGAATAAATGTGTTCTTTTTCGGTTGCTAACTATGCGCCTTTTCCAAAATTGGCTTCAAAAACTCGCCCGTATAGCTGTCGGGGTGTGCGGCAATCTCCTCGGGAGTGCCCGTAGCCACAACCGTGCCGCCTGCGTCTCCTCCTTCGGGACCGAGGTCCACAATATAGTCCGCCACCTTGATGACGTCCAGATTGTGTTCTATAACTATCACCGTGTTGCCGCCCGCGACCAACCGCTGCAAAATGCTGATAAGCTTTGCCACGTCGTGCGTGTGCAAGCCCGTTGTAGGCTCGTCCAGGATGTACAGCGTTTTACCCGTACTGCGCTTGCTCAACTCCGTTGCCAGCTTTACGCGTTGCGCCTCGCCGCCGGAAAGCGTTGTGGCGGGCTGACCCAATTTCATATAGCCCAAGCCCACGTCGTAGAGCGTTTGAATTTTGTTTTTGATAGAAGTGATGTTTTCAAAAAATCCCACCGCTTCCTCAATGGTCATGTCGAGGACGTCCGCTATAGACTTGCCCTTGTACTTGACGGCAAGCGTTTCGCGATTGTAGCGTGCGCCGTGACACACCTCGCAGGGCACGTACACGTCCGGCAAAAAGTTCATCGAAATGCGCAAAATGCCGTCGCCGTCGCAGTGATCGCAACGTCCGCCCTTGACGTTAAAGCTGAAACGTCCGCTACCGTAACCGCGTTCCTTGGCGTCGGGTGTGGCGGCAAACAGGTCGCGTATCATCGTGAACACGCCCGTATATGTGGCGGGATTGCTGCGCGGAGTGCGCCCTATCGCGCTTTGGTCGATGCTTATCACCTTGTCGAGGTACTCCATTCCCTCTATGCTGTCGCAATCAACGTCGCTTCTGTGCGCGCGGTTGAGATGCTGCTCGAGGTAGGGCAGCAAAACCTCGTTTACCAAGCTGCTTTTGCCACTGCCGGAAACGCCCGTCACAAGGTTGAGACAGCCCAGCCTGAAATCAACATCGATGTGTTTGAGATTGTTTTTGTACGCGCCCTTGACGGAAAGCAGCTGTCCGCTTCCCTTACGACGCTGCTCGGGCACGGGTATAAACAGCTCTCCGCTCAGATATTTGCCCGTGATGGACTGCTTGCACTTTATCAAATCGGGTACTGTGCCCGCAAAGACTATTTCTCCGCCATGCACGCCCGCGCCCGGTCCGACGTCCACGACAAAATCCGCCGCGCGTATTGTGTCCTCATCGTGTTCCACAACGATAAGCGTGTTGCCTATGTCCCTCAACCGCGAGAGTGTGGCAATCAGTTTGCCGTTGTCCCGTTGGTGCAAGCCTATGGACGGTTCGTCGAGAATGTACAGTACGCCCGTAAGTCCCGAGCCTATCTGCGTGGCAAGACGTATGCGTTGCGCTTCGCCGCCGCTCAATGTTCCTGCCGCACGGTTGAGAGTCAGGTAGCCCAATCCCACGTCCACAAGAAATTTGAGGCGCGCGTTTACCTCGCGCAACACCATGTATGCAATTTTGGCGCGCGTTTCGTCCAACTCGAGATTGCGGAAAAACTCCAATGCCTTGGTGATGGAGAGTTCCCCCACTTCCCAAATGTTGAGTCCGCCCACCTTGACAGCGAGGATTTCCTCCTTAAGCCTCTTGCCGTGGCAGTGACTGCACGGCTTGTCTACCATAAATTTTTCGTATTCCTGACGCGTCCAATCGCTTTTGCACTCGTTGTGGCGGCGGGTCATCATGGGAATGATACCTTCCCACGTCGCGTTGAAGGTGCGACCGTCGCGAAGCTTGCACACAAGCGTTTCGTTGCCGTTGCCGTACATGATGGTGTTGTAGGCGGATTTGGGCAAATCCCTTACGGGCACGTCGCAACTGAAGCCGTACTTTTCCGCAAGCGCGTCGAACAGCGTCCGCATCCAGCTTGCCGCGCCCAAATTGAAGCCGAGCAACCTGACTGCGCCGTCGTGTAGCGACTTGCCGTCGTCGGGTATGATAAGATTTTCGTCAAATTCCTGTTTGAAGCCCAATCCCAAGCACTCGGGGCAAGCTCCGAAGGGACTGTTGAAGGAAAACGAACGGGGTTCTAACTCCTCTATCGTAAAACCGCATTCGGGGCAGGCAAATTTGTTGGAGTAGGTCGTTTCCTTTCCGTTTGCCGACACAACTACCAACCCGTCGGCAAGTTTCAACGCTGTTTCTACGCTGTCGCTCAGGCGGGTGTACATTTCCGACTTGACCGTCAAGCGGTCCACAACTACGCTGATGTTGTGCTTGACGTTCTTTTCCAGCTTGATTTCTTCATCCAACGTGTAGGTGTTGCCATCCACGCTGACGCGCAAAAAGCCTTGCAGCTTGAGCTGATCGAACAGCTTGGCGTACTCGCCCTTTCTGCCCCGCACAACGGGTGCCAAAATCATCAACTTCGTCCCTTCGCCCAAAGCCGAAACCCTGTCGCAAATTTGATCGACGGTGGTTTTGGAAATGGGCAAGCCGCAATGCGGACAGTATGCGACGCCTATTCGCGCAAAAAGCAAACGCAAGTAGTCGTATATCTCCGTGACCGTACCGACGGTACTGCGCGGATTGCTTGACGTCGTTTTTTGGTCTATGGAAATGGCAGGCGACAGTCCCTCGATGCTTTCCACGTCGGGCTTGTCCATTTGCCCGAGAAATTGGCGGGCGTAACTGCTAAGGCTCTCCACGTAACGGCGTTGACCCTCCGCAAAAATAGTGTCGAATGCAAGCGACGATTTGCCGCTGCCCGACAAGCCGGTAAACACCACCAGCTTGTCCCGCGGAATGGTGAGACTTACGCTCTTTAAGTTGTTTTCTTTGGCGTTTTTTATTACTATGTCTTTCATAATAACACTGTTGCGCACATTTTGAGTATGCGCAGATTTTTTTTCCTACAAGTCGATTTGACGACATTGCATTTGCACGGTCACGCAGAATTCCCGCGCCGACAACAAAGCCGACGGCGTTTGCTCTGCGTGGGCGTATGCCGTCATTGTTTCTTTTTTTTGCGTGCCTTTTCCAATTTTTTGGTAAGTTGCACCACCTGCTCGCGCAACAAAATTGCCTTTTCGAAGTCAAGCTGATTGGCGGCGGTTTTCATGCGAGCGGTTACGTTGTCTATTTCCCGTTCCAATTCGGCAACGGACATCAGGTCGTCGCCCTTTTGAGTGATTTCGAGGGTGTTCTCCACCTCGTGTTCTATCGTTTTGGGCGTGATGTTGTGTTCCACGTTGTACTCGTTTTGAACCTTACGTCTGCGGTTGGTTTCGTCGATGGCGCGCTTCATGCTGTCGGTAACAACGTCGGCGTACATAATGACGCGTCCTTCGCTGTTACGTGCGGCGCGACCAATCGTTTGTATGAGCGCAGTGTCGCTGCGCAAAAATCCTTCCTTGTCCGCGTCTAAGATGGCTACCAGCTTTACCTGCGGCATATCCAAGCCTTCACGCAGCAGGTTTATGCCTACCAACACGTCAAATTCGCCCTTTTTCAGCCCTGTGACGATTTCCACGCGTTCGAGGGTGTCGATTTCGCTGTGCATGTATCTGACGCGAACGTCCTGCTTGGCAAGAAAGTCGGTGAGGCTTTCCGCCATACGCTTGGTAAGCGTTGTAACAAGCACTCGTCCGCCGCTTGTCACCGTTTTGTTTATCTCGCCCAACAGGTCGTCTATTTGTCCCTCTACGGGACGCACGTCTACTGACGGATCTAACAAACCCGTGGGACGAATGAGCTGTTCGACAATGTTGTCGGCACGATTGAGCTCGTACTCGGCAGGCGTTGCGGAAACGCAAATCAGCTGTCCGAGCCGCGAATCGAACTCCTCAAAAGTCAACGGGCGGTTGTCGTAGGCGGATCTCAAGCGAAAGCCGTACCCTACCAAATTGACCTTGCGCGCGCGATCGCCGTTGTACATGCCGCGTATTTGCGGAATTGTCATGTGACTTTCGTCGATGAACGTGACAAAGTCGTCGGGAAAGTAGTCAAGCAGTGTGTAAGGCGGCTGCCCCGGTTCCCGTCCGTCAAAGTAACGGGAGTAGTTTTCTATGCCGCTGCAGTAGCCCATTTCCCGCATCATTTCGATGTCGTAGCTGACGCGTTGTTTGAGCCGCTGTCCTTCCACTATTTTGTTGGCGTCAACAAAATCCTGCACCTCAACTTCCATGTCCTCGCGAATTTCATTCAGTGCCTTTTCCATGGTGACGCCTTCCACCACGTACTGACTTGCGGGGAATATGATGGTGTGCAGCAAATTCGCAACGACATTGCCCGTCAGCGCGTCGATTTCTTGAATTTTTTCCACCTCATCTCCCCAAAATTGCACTCTGACGGCGTGGTCGGCGTAGCTTGCGGGGTAGATTTCCAACGTGTCTCCGCGCACGCGGAAAGTTCCGCGCTTAAAGTCCATATCGTTGCGCTCGTACTGAATGGAAACGAGCTTTTTTATGACGTCCTGACGGCTTACCTCGTCGCCGGGGCGCAGGCTCAAGCTCAACTTGTAGTACTCGCCGGGCGCGCCCAAGCCGTAAATGCAACTGACGCTTGCCACCACTATCGTGTCTCGCCGCTCAAACAGACTGCACGTCGCGCTGTGCCGCAGACGGTCTATTTCGTCGTTGATGTCAATTTCCTTTTCGATGTACAAATCGCGCGAGGGAATGTAGCTTTCCGGCATATAGTAGTCGTAGTAGGAAACAAAAAATTCCACTCTGTTTTCCGGAAAAAATTCCCGAAACTCGTTGCACAACTGCGCCGCAAGCGTCTTGTTGTGACAAATTACAAGCGCGGGACGGTTGACGTTGGCAATGATGTTTGCCATGGTGAACGTTTTGCCGCTACCCGTAACTCCGCGCAGCACCTGCGTTGCAAGACCGTCCTTTATGCCCTGCGTCAGCTGTTTGATTGCCTGCGGTTGGTCGCCGCACGGTTGAAATTTAGAGTGAAGCTTGAATTCCATTTTTCCCAAAATTGTCGAACATTTGTTTGTAGCGTAATTTTATCGATTTTGCCGCCCTTTGTCAAGAGTTTTACGTGTTAAGGCGGTAAATTTCGTACAAGCCCTTCAAGGACAGCTCTCTGTCGATGTGCTGAAACAACGGTTCTACGTCCGAAATGATGTAAGACATTCCGCCGGTGGCGATTATGGGGGCATTTTGAAGTCCCGTTTCCGCCTTGATACGCTCCACCAGGTACTTGATTTGCCCTACCGCGCCGTAGATAACTCCGCTTTGAATTGCCTTGCGCGTAGACTGCGCCGTAGCTTTAGAGGGCGTTTCCAGCTCCACGTTCGGCAGCCTTGCCGTACAACGCGCCAAAGATTCCATTGTGGCTTTAAGCCCCAACGTGATTGCGCCTCCGACAAACTCCTTGCGCTCGTTGACCACGTTGAAGGTTGTTGCCGTGCCGAAATCCACCAAAATGAAGGGCGCGCCGTACTGCTTTTCGGCGGCAACGCAGGTGATAATACGGTCGCTGCCCAGCTCTTTGGGAAACTCGTACCTTATTGCCAGCCCCGTTTTGACGCCAACGCCCACGACAAGCGGCTTGACCCCGAAAACATACTGAATCACGTTGGTAAAGGTGTAATCCAGCTGCGGTATAACGGAAGAAAGAATTGCGCCTCGCACCGATTTGACGTCTATACCGTTGTAGTTGAGCAGCTGCAGCAACAGCGCAACGTATTCGTCCGAGGTGCGTTTGGTGTCGGTACTCATTTTGAAGGAATGGCAAAGTTTGCCCTCCTCGAACAGCCCGATTTTTATGTTAGTGTTGCCAATATCTACTGTGAATATCATAGCTTGTTATCCTTGTTGTTTATTTCTTTGGCGTGCGTAACTTCTTTTTCAAGTGCGCGTTTGCCGCCGCCTTTTTGCCGTCAAACAGCCGTGCCGTAGCGGCAAAAACAGCTTGTAAGGGCGATGTGGGAATTGCTGTTACTCGTCCTTGACAATGCGCCAATTGTCGCCGTCAATGCCCAATTTAAGTCCGCGACGCACGCCCAGCACCACCCACGGCGCAACAAGCAAACTTACGAGGTACTCGGGCAGAATGTTGATGAACACCAATCCCTTTATCGCCGCAACAAAGCCCTCGCCGCCTTTGGAAAGATAACTGAACGGAAGCAAAAAGAACACCGTGTTGCAAACAAGTCCCACCGCTATAGCCACCGTCATTGCCGCAACCTGCGCCACGCGACGCTTTTTTACGCGCCCGACGACAAGCAACATCAGCCTGTATGCGCCAAAGCACATCACGCCCGCAAGCACTCTCGGAATGACGTACACCAGCGGTTTGAAATACCACTCTATCGCGTCGGGGAAAATGAACGCTTTGATGAACGACGCCACCCCGAAGCAGACAAAAGCCGCAATGCCGTCCGCCCAGCTGTCTTGAACAAAACAAAAGCTGAACGTCACAAGCAAAACGCAAATTGCCATAGAAATAGGCAAAGCCGCGCTGATACCTCTGTCTATCATCATTGCAACGAATATCGTTGCAAACATAATTGCGTACTTTGCCAAATTGAAAGCCTTGCTATTGTTTACCATAAAAACTCCTATATCGTCCCGCAAAGCGAGTACGACTATCTTTTTTGGTAAAAGATATAAAATGAAAGTATCGTTCCGTTAAGATACGACCCGACTATATTTTAGCACAACAAGTGCAAAAATACAAATATATTGTATTATTTTGCGCAATTGAATGTCAATTAAAAGCCAAAAACCTTTACGTGAGCGCGAACAATGCGCGCTCACGTTCACAAATCCCCTCCATTTCTCGACAAAATTATTGTGCCGTTTTAATCTATTCTTTCTCTATCGTTTTTGTTGGGTCTACATTCGATAACAACAACCGACACACCACACGTCTCCTCATCGGAAAAATCGCTTTTTTGATACTCTTGTAATTTCAAATATACTGTATCAATAAAGCGTTCAAGTTGTGTAGTAAAATGTATTTTCACTCTTTTTTGGGGTACAAGAAAGGGCTTGTTCCCATATCGGAAAACAAGCCCTTTGTTGTTGATAAATATTCAATAGCTAAAATACCAAATAGTTTTTGCGCAAAAGATTAAATCATTTGTCACAAAATTTCGATATTTCTGCGCGAGGTGTGGCGATTTTCCCACCCCATGTGGCAATTTTGCCTTACTAGCGAGGGTTCTTGATGTTGGCTTGCGCCGCTGTACTACTTACAAGGGGCGATGTGAATGTTACTTATTCTTTATAACTTTAATGTTTAACTTCTATCTTTTGAGGAAAATTATGATAGTTAACAATAAAGTACCCTGCAGAACTGATTTCGATAGGAACATCGCCTTCTACGTTGACAACCTTGAAAACAAATGAAGTATACTCGTCTTCCTCGTTATCGTCGGCAAAGTCCTCAAAACATGTGTCAAACTGTGCAATTGCATATCCTTGTTCCCAAAATAATTGCAATTCCTTATCTTCAATTTCGTCCAATCTGCTGTAAAAGTTTGAAACTATATTCTTTTCATTTTCACTAAACATATATTATCTCTCCTTTTTTTGTTTACTCGGTACTATGTGTGCACCATCCTTTGAATAATGAATTATTCCCATTGTTGTTGGATATTTTTTGCCCGTTTGCGGATCAACATAATATCCTATGATTTTACCGAAATCAACCCTTTCCCGGTTTGTTCCAGTAGGCGTTCCATTGCCTGAAAACTCGCGAATAAGCTGTTGTGCCTCTTGTATCGTCCCGGAAAATATGCTTCTTCCGGGAATATAGTTTTTATTCCCGATAATATGTTTGCCCTGCCTGCCGGTGTGCAAAGTCGTTCTGCCGCCTTTCGTGCCGTGGAAATGCCCGCTATATCCTGCGCCCATATCAGCCTACCTCCTTTTTGTGAGATAAACCGAAGTCGCTTTCAAAAGCAATTATTTCCACTCCGTAAAGTTTTGCCAAACAGAAAATTTTGCTCGGCGCACGACCATAGACAATGACCGTTTTGGGACATAGCCGCTGAAGTATATAATCAAAACCATCAATGAATTGTTGTTTGTATTGTTTGGATTTGATACAACCATGCGTCCCAACTGCAATTGTAGAATTGCGCTCTACTCCAAGACAAGCCAACTCGTATGTACGCTCATCGCCCCAACGAACATTGGGAATTGTCGGAATGCCGTTGTCGTTTAGCCAAGCACCGACAGCCTTGCCGCGATAGGTGTTCCACACCTGCATAACAAGGGGCATATCGTAATACAAACTGTAATCGGGAGTGATTACTCCGTCAAACCGTTTGAGAATAGGCAAATAACGATTGGGCTGATTCCATAACGCTTCAATCTTTTCGTCATGTTCATAGAACACGACGAACCCCGAATGATTTTTTTCCGCTATAGCGTGGGAAAACGGAACAAGTCGAGTGGGCAATTTTTCGGTTGTTTTTACGCACGGAATTTCCATTTCGCCATCGAACTTGGCGTGTTGTACCATGTATGCGTGAAAAACATCCTTACACATTGTTCCGTAAGGTGTAATTGATTTTTGCATTATAACCTCCTAAAAATAATGTCAACCTTTGGTTGCCGTCAAAATATTGACATAAAAGACGGGAGATGCTATAATGCATTTAGAGTTGAGTGCGATAGCATTCACCCCGAATGGCGTGTAAAAGTTGCTGCAACAACTTTTATGCGCTGTTCTTTTATGTAAATAAAAATTTTAATATTTTTTTCGCATACGCGCTGATGCCAAAGAAACTTTGTATTTTCTTGCGATTTGATCAGCATTCATATTTTTCGTTTCCTCGTATGGCATCATTATTTCGCCGCACAAGGCTTTTGCTTGCCACTCGGCACTATACGCAGGTGGTATGGTGTTGTTTGCAAAACTTCTTGCCAATATCGGTCGATAACCTAGTCTATACAAAAACACATGACACATTTCGTGCATTATGTGGTTTCTATAACCTCCTACACTGCGTTCTAACGCGCCTTTATACACTTCGTTTTTTATTTTAATTGTAAAAAAACCACGATCATCCACCTCTGTTAAAGCAGGAACGTTATGTGGAAGTTTGTCATCATCGACAATATCATAAGTAACATTAGTCATCTTTAAGCAAAATTTATCGAGTAGTTCAATAACGGGAACTGCCTTTTTGGGTGACAACCCAAATACTCGATAAAAGATTTTTGCTAAATATCTACTACCTTTTCTTGAAAGCGGTTTTGTAGGATAGTCCATAGGCTATTTATCCTCCTTTAAATTTAACAGTTTCATTATTTCATTTGCGGTTTCTTCATCAAGATTATCAAACGATCTTTCAAGTTGGAAAACGACCTGCCTTTGATAACTCGTTGCATTGTTTAACGTAATTCTCACTTGCGTTTTCATTTCTTCAACAGCCTTTTTCAATTCTTCTTGTTCATCATTTGTCAATTCATAATGTTTTATTAATTTTGGCAACCATTCTTCGGGAACGTTCCTTTTCCCATTTTCCACCGCAGATATATATGGAATTGTAACACCTAACAATTTAGCCGTATCGCCCATCACTTCATTTTTTTTAATTCTTTGTATTTTCATAAATCTACCGAAACTTGTCATACTCATACTCTTCTCTCCTTTACTTTATACTCTAATATTTTCGGTTTACGTTGACAAACTATTTTTTTTTATTTTTTTTTGTTAGGCTAATACCTCCTTACTTTGTGACTCTATTATATATGTTTTTGCAGAGCCTGTCAACTGATTTAACAATATTTGTTAAACTTTTTTACATGTTTTGTCGTACATGAACTGTAAAAGAACTCATCTGAATAAAACATTTGCAGTGTAATTAATTCAACTCGCTATTTTGTAATGATAATCTCAAGACACATTATTATATAGATTATAGATAATGTATAGCTTGTCTGGTCATCATCGTATAACAATCAAAGGACCTGCTCCCTAAGTGGAGCAGATCCTTTATTTTTGATAAATATTCGATATTTCTGCGTGAGGTGTGGCGATTTTCCCACCCCATGTGGCGATTTTGCCTTACTTGCGGGGGTTCTTGATGTTCGCTTGCGCGGCTGCCAAACGTGCAATGGGTACACGGTAGGGCGAGCAGGAAACATAAGTAAGGTTGATGCTGTGCGCAAATTCGATACTGCTGGGATCGCCGCCGTGTTCCCCGCAAATACCGCATTGCAACTCGGGACGAGTGCTACGGCCAAGCTCTACCGCCATTTTCATCAGCTTGCCCACGCCAACGGTGTCAAGGCGAGCAAACGGATCGCTTTCGTAAATTTTGCTTTGATAGTAGCTGGGAAGGAATTTGCTTGCGTCGTCACGGCTGAAACCGAACGTCATCTGCGTAAGGTCGTTTGTACCGAAAGAGAAGAACTCCGCTTCCTTGGCGATTTCGTCGGCAGTCAAAGCCGCGCGAGGTATCTCTATCATCGTGCCCACCTGATACTTGAGGTTGGTGCTGCTTTCCTTTATAACTTGGTCGGCGGTGGCAACGACGGTCTTTTTGACGTACGCCAATTCCTTCACTTCGCCCACAAGCGGGATCATAATCTCGGGGACAACGTGCCAATCGGGGTGACGTTTTTGAACGTTCAACGCCGCTTTGATAACCGCGCGGGTCTGCATAACGGCAATTTCGGGGTAGGTTACTGCCAAACGGCATCCGCGGTGACCCATCATGGGGTTAAACTCGTGCAGACTGTTGCAAATTTGCTTTATCTGAGCAACGGTCTTGTGTTGCGCTTTTGCAAGCTCTTCAATGTCGCGCTCTTCGGTGGGAACAAACTCGTGAAGAGGAGGATCGAGGAAACGAATGATGACGGGTTGACCCTTAAGAGCTTCCATCAAGCCCTCAAAGTCTGCCTGTTGCAACGGCTCGATCTTGGCAAGTGCGCGTTCGCGCTCCTCTACCGTTTCGCTGCAAATCATTTCACGGAACTTGTCGATACGTCCTTCGCCGAAGAACATGTGTTCCGTGCGGCACAGTCCGATACCTTGCGCGCCCAACTCTGCGGCGCGTTGTGCGTCGGCGGGAGTGTCGGCGTTGGTGCGAACTTCCAAAGTCTTGTACTTGTCGGCAAGCTTCATTATGCGTCCGAAGTAACCGCTGTTGGGGTCGGCGGGAACGGTTTTGATCTCAATGTCGTAAATCTTGCCCGTAGAACCGTCAAGAGAAATGGGATCGCCTTCATGGAAGATCTTTCCGCCCAACTCAAATTGCTTGTTGGCTTCGTCCATCTTGATGTCGCCGCAACCGGAAACACAGCAAGTGCCCATTCCGCGAGCGACAACCGCAGCGTGAGAGGTTTGTCCTCCGCGAACGGTCAAAATGCCCTGCGCGTACTTCATACCCTCGATATCTTCGGGGCTGGTTTCCAAGCGAACAAGAATGACCTTTTTCTTTTGTTTGCCGAGCGTCACAGCGTCCTCGGGGGTAAACACTACCGTTCCTGCGGCAGCTCCGGGGCTGGCGGCAATACCTTTGCCAACAACGTTTCCTTTGTCCGCTGCGGCAAGAGCCTTGACGTCAAAGGTGGGGTGCAGCAGCATGTCCAGCGACTTGGCGTCAATCTGCATCAAAGCTTCCTGCTCAGAAATCATACCTTCGTCGATCAAATCGCATGCAATTTTGATAGCGGCTGCGGCGGTACGTTTGCCGTTACGCGTTTGCAGCATAAACAGCTTTCCGCGCTCAATGGTAAACTCCATGTCCTGCATGTCTCTGTAGTGATGTTCCAAAGTGTCGCAAACTTCGAGGAATTGCTTGTACACGTCGGGCAGCACCTCTGCCATCTGAGAAATGGGCATAGGTGTACGAACGCCGGCAACGACGTCCTCGCCCTGCGCGTTCATGAGGAATTCGCCCATCAAGCCTTTTTCGCCTGTGGCGGGATTACGCGTAAACGCAACGCCTGTACCGCAATCGTCGCCCATGTTGCCGAATGCCATCATCTGAACGTTGACTGCCGTTCCCCAGCTGTAAGGAATGTCGTGGTCCATACGGTAAATGTTCGCACGGGGGTTGTCCCAACTGCGGAACACCGCTTCCACTGCCGCAAACAACTGTTCTTTGGCGTCCTGCGGGAAGGGTTTGCCGATTTTGGCTTGGTACTCGGCTTTGAACTGTTCTGCAAGCTCTTTGAGGTCGTCCGCGGTCATTTCCACGTCGTAGGTGATGCCGCGCTTTTCCTTCATCTTGGTGATGAGTTCTTCAAAGTACTTTTTGCCCACTTCCATTACGACGTCGGAGAACATCTGAATGAAACGTCTGTAGCAGTCCCAAGCCCAACGGGGATTGCCGCTCTGCTTTGCAAGAACTTCCACCACCTCGTCGTTCAAACCGAGGTTCAAAATGGTGTCCATCATGCCGGGCATAGACGCACGCGCGCCGGAACGAACGGATACGAGAAGAGGATTGTGCAAATCTCCGAACTTTTTGCCGGTGATTTTTTCCAACTTGGCGATGTAAACAAGAATTTCCTTCTTGATGTCGTCGTTGATGTGTCTGCCATCTTCGTAGTACTGCGTGCAAGCCTCGGTGGAAATGGTAAAGCCTTGAGGTACGGGTAAACCGATGTTTGTCATTTCCGCAAGATTTGCGCCCTTGCCGCCAAGAATCTCACGCATGTTTGCGTTGCCTTCGCTAAACAAATAGATAAATTTTTTTGCCACTTTTTTGTTCCTCCAAAAATAATTTGCGCATTGTGAGCTTTTAGCCCATACGCATTTATTTTACAATATTTTGTCAAAATACACAAGCACTTTTTTACATAAATTGTATAGTTTCGCCGTCCTTTTCAAAAGGATTTTATGCTTTTTTTGCCCTATTGAAAATTTATGGTTGCTTATTTCACTTTTATATGGTATAGTTTGAATATAAAACTATAATAACATAAGGAACTCTACAAATGACTTCTGTGTGCAAAAAATCCATCTTGATAGCCGTAAGCATTCTGCTTGTCGCGGCGTTAAGCTTGCCCTGTCTTTTTGCCGAGGCAGACGTGACGACGGATTTTTCGCGCAGAGGCTACACCACTCAGACCATAGACGGGGTTGCCTTTTTGACGGACTGTTTGGGGCTGAAATTGCAGGATGGGGAGCAAAAATATCTCGAAAATCACTCGCAATTTCAAGTTCGTTACAGCAGCACGGTACCGAGCAGTTACATTGACGTGCAACAAAACGGCGACACATTGGACGTGCATGCCGACGCTTACACCTACACCGCAAACAACGAACAACGCGTCACGTGGTCGCCCGTCAACGTCAACGGAGCGTCTTTTGAAAAGGGCAACGCCGCTTTACAGGCGGGAACGGAAGATTTTGTTACCGTGGAGTACGTCGCGACATTGAACGTAGAATGCGACCTCGTAAACACGCTTGTCAACAGCTACTACTTTGCCGCCAAAGAGGTTGCCGATTACGAAAGCTATCTTGCGGCGTTGGAACAGTACAACAACGTACTTTTGCCTCAATACGAGCGGTATTTGGAAGAGCTGCTTGAGTGGGAATTGAAAAACCGACCTTATCAGGAATATTTGCAGGAATACGCTCGTTATCTCGAGGAGCTGTACGCATACGAAAATTACGACCCGCAAAAAGCCGAATTGCAATATCAAGAGGCTATGCAGCGTTACATACAGTATCAAGCCGATTTGGAAAGCTACAACGAACAGTACCGACAGTATCTTGACAGCCTGACTACGCCGGAAATGCAAAAGCTGTACCGACAGCTTACAACCTTGAGGTACATCTATGCAGAGTGCAACGAGCGTTCGCTTCGCAGTGCTATAATGGGCAACACGGTAACGCAGGTGTTGGCAAACAGCAAGGATCTGAAGCTGTACCTCAGCCTGAAGGGTAAAGACGGCAAGGCGATAGAACATGCCGACACCGCTACGCGCAACCTGCGCGATTTGATAAAAAATTACGAAAATTGCACAACGGACGAGGCAAGATACGCGTTTTATATCACGTGTTACGACAAACTGCGGCTCAATTTTACCAATTTGCTGCGCTGTTTGGACTACTTTTACCGCGACGGTTACATCAGAGACAACATACAGTCCAACGGTAAGGACATGCAGTACCGCATTTTGCTTGCGCAATTGTTTGAAATCGTCAACGCGCTCAACAACGGCAAGGTGTCCGATTACGAAAGGTTCTACAACGGCGATTCTTCCGGACAGTACTTCGACGACGGCTACCGCATAGGCGGAAAAACGCCCGAAAGCATACTCGGGGATTGTCTGCTGACGGACACCGAGGACGCGCTTCCGTTGGAAAACGGCGTGCCGCAAATGCCGCGCGAGCCGGAAAAGCCGCAAGAAGTGGAAAGACCCCAAGAACCTCAACAACCGCAAATGCCCCTTCCGCCCGAGGAAGTCGACTCCCCCGGAGACCCGCCGGAAGTTTTGGCGCAACCGCAAATGCCCGAGGAAGCGTTCCAACCGAACCTTTCCGAAGAGGAGCAAAAAACGCTGCTTGCCGTTTGGAACAAAGGGCTTGTCAAGCGCGAAGAGCTGACTGCGGACTGCCCCGTTACCGTGCATACGCAGGTAAAAAAATACTTTCGCAATCACGAAAGCATAACGGTGTTTTTCCACGTTACGGAGAACTCCGATCCCTACCCCGTGGAGGGCGAAAGGGGCGAATACGTCGAATATCCGAGCGACTTGGAGCTTCCGCAAAAAACGCGCAGAGGCTACACCTGCACTTTTGACGGCTGGACGTACAGCGACGGAACGGATGTGGATTGGAACAATCCGCGAGAGGGAAACGAGCTGCACCTCTACCCCAAATTTGTGGAAACGCCCAACCTCTACGACGTTATATTCGTTGTGGACGGGGTTGAATACCGCCAAAAAGCCGCATACGACTCGATACCGCAGTTCGAGGGCACTCTTGCCAAGTCGGACGACGCGGACGGAAGAAAATACCGATTTTTACATTGGGACAGACCCCTCGAAAAAATGACGGAGGAAACCGTTACCTACACCGCCGTATTCGAATCGAGCGTGCTTGTCACTTGGAAAGTGGACGAAACGAACGTCGTTACCTCTGTTTGGAAGGGGGAAATGCCCGTTTACCCATACGGAACGCCCGCAAAAGAACCGGACAAATTTTACGCATACACCTTTAAGAATTGGGACAAAACCCCGTCGGAAGCCGTTGCGGATGTCGTATACACCGCCAACTTCGGCAAAAAGCCCATTCTCGTCACCGCGGACGGAATGCTTGCAACCGTTGTTCGCGAGGAGGACTGCTATGTTGCCAACGTCACGGACGGCTCTCAAAACACGCTGGACTTGACAACGTTGTTGCAAATTGCGCAGGCAAAATCGCAAGGAGTAAAAATCAACTACCAAAACGGTTCTGTTTTGCTCTCCTTTGACTACTCCGACATACACAGCATGCTGCAATCAAACATCGTCTACTGCTCGTTTGAACATTCGCAAAGCGGCCGCAAAGAGTACATTTACACCCTCAAATTGCTTTGTTCCGACCAATCGCCTGCGGTTTGCGAATTTTCCGTGCTTGTAACCGTTTCGGGCAGCTTTAACGTTACCAATTCGTTGTTGTACCGTAAGGACAACACAACTCCCGAAAGAATGAGCGTAACGGACAGCTCCGCAAGCTTTTCCATACACCCCAACGAAGAGTACCGCGTGCTTACCAGATACAATGTGTCCGTGGCGGGTCAAAGCGCGAATTTCCTTTTTGCAAGCGCAACCGCCAACTTGGTGCGAGGCAGCCTTGTAAATTTGACGGTGGGAAAAGTACCCGTCGGACAAAAACTCGAACGCGTCTACGCGCTGGACGCGGAAGGCAACGAAATTACCATAGAAAACAACAGCTTTGTCATGCCGGAAAGCAACGTGACGTTGTTTACCGTGCTGTCCTACATCGACTACACCGTCACCTTCAAAAGCGAAGGGAAAACTATAAGCACGCGCGTTTACCACTACGGAGACAAGGTGGAAATTCCGTCCAACCCCGTAAAAGCGCCCGACGGCAAGTACTCCTACATTTTTGACAGGTGGGACAACGACGTTGTTGCTGTGGTTGGCGACGCGGAATACAACGCCGTGTACATTTCCACCCCATTGGAAGAAAGTAACGGCAAATTCTCTTCTAAAATGAAGTGGATCATCGCAGCCGCAACCGTTTCCGCCGCGGTAATCGTCGCTCTTTCCGTTGCGCTGCCCATTGTGATTGTGCGTAAAAAACGTCGCAAAAACGTCGCTTCGCAGCAGGAAACAGGCACGGACGAAGCCTCTTGAGGTCCGTTTTCGCATACTCATAACGATTTGTAAAAAAAATTATGGAAAAAAACGCTTTTTTTTGAGCGTTTTTTTATTTTTCTCTTGACAATGTACAAAGGGTAGAATAAAATAGATACGGGTATTTTATATATATGCGCACGCGTATTATATACTATCTGCAACTATAAATCTAACAAAGGAGTATTTATATGAAAAAGACCTACACAAGCCTTAAAACGGTTTTGCTCGCACTGCTGTCGTTGGTGCTGGTCTTCAGCGTGGCTTTTGCTACTGTTGCAGTTGCAGAGCCGACAACCGCTCAACCTTCGCAAACCGACAAATTGATTGAGGTCTCGGGAGACAGCGGATCGCTGAACGTTCGCATTGACGCTCAACGTCTCGGCGAGCTAAGTCCCCAAGCGCTCAAAAATGCGGGAAGCGACATCGTTGCCCATTTGAAGGAGATTTTGATCGACCAGATTATGGACGACGTTCAACCCGAACCCGCAGCTATTTCGCTGTTTGCACCCACTAAAGGCGCACCGACAGTCCCCGACATCGATTCCGTCTTGGGAAAGTACGGCGACAAGCTCAAGGACAAGCTTTCCGAAGAAGGTCAGCTTGACAAGTACCTGAACGGTGAATACGACCTGCTCATCGAACAAGCCGTCGCCAAATACCTCGAGGACAATCCGGAAGTCAAAGACGATCCCGATTTTGTACAGGACGTCCTCAGTGAAGTAAACGACATTGTTGAAGAAGTCATCACCGAAAAGGCAGAAGAAGCTGTTCGTCAGGAACACCCCGACTTTGACACGCTGGAGCCTGAGCAGCAACAACAACTCATCGATGCTGCCGCGCAGGAAAACAGAGACAAAAATGCCGAACAATCCGACAAGCTCGGCGAAACGGTGGAATACGTTGTGGAAAACGGCGCTCCGTCCTTGGGAATAGAGGACATCATCACCGCTCTCGAGGAGCTGCAAATCGGTGACTTCCGCCTCTACTCCAAACAAACAGGCATCAGCGCAAGCGCAGTCAAGGGCTTGATTTCCGATTTGTTAGGCAAATTCAGAAGCCTTACCGACACGTTCGTTGTCGAATACGACGTCAAGGTTGCGGTTGCTTTTGGCGACGCGAACTTCTCTTTAAAAGTGGAAGTTGTCAACTATGACGGCTCCGAGCTTCAAAGCGGCGTCAACTACGTAAAGGAACATGTAGATTTCGGCAAGGTGGACGGAACTTGGACGTTGAACCTCAACGTGCCCGAAACGTTGTTTAAAGTTTACGCGTATCTGCCCGAAAACGCACAACGCGAATTGTTTGAAATGACAAGCATGACCTTGGACGAGATGCTTGCAAGGCTTACCTCATACACCGCCGATGAAACGTTCGACATTCTCAACGGTATCAAATATCAGGAATTGTTTGCGTCCGTCATCAACAAGGGAATCCCCGGAACGGACTTTGCGCTCAACACTCTTTACAAGGTTGTCAAAAAGGTTGCCTCCAAGCAGACCGTTGCGGATGTTGAAAAGGTTTTGCAGTCTTACGGCATAAGCGGCATTCCCGCAAAGCTGGAGGGCGCAGTTCAAATTGTTTTGGACGAATTGCAAAATCTTGGCGCGGCAAATTGGACGAGAGAACAATTTGATACTTACCTCACGGAAGAAAGCACCGCTTCCATTCAAAGAATTTTGGGCAACATCAGAGCCAAAGAAGGTTTTGAAAGAACTTACGAAACTATCGTAAACTACATAAACAAAGTTCGCAACTACGACCGTAGCCAAACATTTAATGAATTGAAAAATGTCAGATTGACTGACATCGTTGAAAACGGCGAGCTTGCTTGGAACGGAACGATAGACGTCATCGCTGAAGACTTTGACTCACCGCTCACAAAACTTGTGCGTCGTCTTGCCGGCATTTTCCTCGACGACCAATACAAGCTTGATGACGTCGTTACGTGGGTAAACAAGCACATTCGTTACGAGGACGTCAAGGTTTCCCTCAATGCGACTTTGCCGAGCATCAGCAAGGTAAGCTACAGCTACAACAACGGTGCAGAAACCGTAACGGGATTGCTGCCCGACGGAGCCGAAGTTGAAACCTATGCTCCCGCAACAACGGGCAAGGACGGAATGCCTATCGTTGCTTGGTTGAACGAGGACAAAGTGGCTGTCAATCAAATCAACGGAGACGTTGCGTTGCAAGCCGTTACCAAATTTACTGCCGTTGCAACCTTTGAAGAGGACAAAGGCTTTACTAAAGACGGCAGCACTTACACAAAGAATTACGACAAAGTTGGCTTTGCCATTACAGTCGGAACACCCAACGGCGAGGGTCACGAGGGCTTTACCTATCAATGGTACAAAGCGCCTCTTGCCGATCCTGAAGCTTTTGAACTTGTTGAAGGCAGCACCACTCGTAGCTTTGTCGGAATAGGCAATGTTGCCGAAAGCGGCGTTTACTACTGCAAAATAACTTCCACCACTCTCGGCACCGTATTCTACGACACCGAGCCGATAACCGTTCAAATCGACAAGAAGGTCGTCACCATTGCGGACGCTTGGGACTATGATGAAGCGTTGCCTTACAACGAGAACGGCAACACCGTCGATCTGACGCAAGCGGCAAAAACACAACTCAACGAAGAATTTGGCGAGGGCAAATGGTTCATAACAGGCAACACCGGCACAAAACCCGGCACTTACACCGCCAAGGTAGAACTTGAAAGCTTTGTTGCAGAAAATTACCAATTGAATCTTGACGATCTCACTTGGGTAATCCTCGAACAACAACCCACTCCGCCCGTAGGCGAGAAGGGACACGTGTTTACGGCAAAGAAAGCCGACGGCACAGACCTTGTTATTGACGGCACTACCGTTACCGTAACGGACGTTGACGGAACAATTCCCGTAGACAGCGTTTTGAGAGGCGACTCTGCCACATACGGTGCAACCTACTTCAAGAGCCTGCTCGACAACAACATCAAGCAAATTACGGTACTTCAAGCTATCGAATTGCACTTTGAGGACACGAGCGGAAGCAAGTTCACCGTGGACGGAACATTTACCGTTGCCCTTACCAACAATGACAAATTCGGCAACCTCAAGATTGAAGATTTGATCATTGTTCACATTCACAACGGAATTCAACCGCTGGAAGCTACGCTTGAAAACGGCGTTATCACGTTCTCGGTAGACAACTTCTCCGACTTTGCGGTTTTGTCGCATGCGGCTGTTACCACCACAGAAGCCGACGATGTTGACACTTGGTGGATTTGGGTGTTGCTTGCGATCATCATCATTCTGAACATCGTTATCATTCTGTTGTTACTCCTTCGCAGAAAAGACAACGAAGAAACAGAAGAAACAACTACCGAAGAGACTGCCGCTACCGAAACCGAACCCGAAGCCGAGCCCGAAGCTAAAACGGTTGTCGAAGAACCGGACGAACCCGAAGAACCCTTCGTTCTGCCCATCGTTGCAGGCGAACGCACCGTGCTTGACAGAAGCTTTACCGCACGCCTGTCTCAATCGGAAGACATCGTTAAAGAGCTTTACTCCGAACTTAAGAATGAGCTGCTTACCTACAAGAAGGTTCGCTCTCACGTAAGTTGGAAGTACGACTCCTTCTACAAGGGAAGAAACAAGTGCGTTGTGCTTCAACTTCGCGGCAAGAAGATCAACATGTACATTGCTCTCAATGCCGAGGAACTTGCTCCCAAGTATCACGCAAAGGATGTTTCTCAAAAGAAGCTTTACGCAAAAGTGCCCACTATGGTGAAGGTGTCCGGAAAACGCTCGCTGCTCTATGCTAAGCAATTGATTGCTTTGCTCATGAGCAACCTCGGCGCAGAACGCGGACTGCCTCAAAACGTCAACTACAAACTCAGACGTAGATCCACCAAGTCCCTGATCGCAGACGGACACATCAAAATCAAAACCGTCAAGGGAAGATTTGCCTCTCCTGCCGAAACACAGGAACAACCTGCCGAAGCTCCCGCAACCGAAGAGCAACAACCCACCAATGAGGTAGCTGCAACGGATGCGCCCGCTACGGAAGAAGCTCCCGCAACCGAGGAGAAAGCTCCCGAAGAAGGCGAAAACAAGTAACAAGTAGCGCACTGTCGCTACACGACAAACCCCGTCAAGCATTCAGCTTGACGGGTTTTTATGCTCTATGGCAAAGCCATTAGAGCTGCCGACCAAACGCGAGGCGGTCGGATGGACTTGACACTCCTCAAAAAAAAGAGATAAACCTTTTTTACAAAAATTATTAAAAAAAGACAGACACCTCTGTGCTTGGTGTCTACGCCATCGTGACCCTACGGGCGCGTTGCGCCGCCTCGGTCGGTCGTCGTAGCTCTCGTTTGGTAGCACCAACTGTAGGTGTACAGTCGGTACTGCTACCGCTCGGCTACTCCTCTCCCACACAAGTTTCATTCTTCAACTTGTGTGGGTTCTCATTTGGAAGCCGCTGCACGTGCATTCATTTCGGGTTCCCACGCAATGCGAGTGTCATTGCGTGGGAAGAGGCGCAACCGACTGTTAGCGGAACCGACTACACGACAGTGTAGTTGGTGCTAACCGAAGCCGTGTTGCGCCGAAGTTTAGCTGGGGGTCTTGCCCCAGCACCCCCAAGTTTGGCTGCAATCTCGGTACACGCCCGCGATTGCAGTGCGGAATTTTCGCTTTCTCCGCTACTACGGACGAAACGTCCGTCTCCGCGCGCGAAAATACCGAGTTGACATAGAAGTCGGCTTCTATATTTTGTTTACTTCACAAGCCAATTCTTCTTATAGAACCTTTTAGACTTGTTTGTGTCAAATACGCACCCCGCTTGGGGTGCGTATTTGCTTGTTATGGTGGAGGTGACGGGAATTGCACCCGTGTACCAACGCAAGACTACCTGACTTTCTTCGCGCACAGTTTGCTTTTGAAGTCGCAGCGACAAGAAAACAAACCAACTTGCCGTTGCCCGCGTCGAAAAAATTTTCAAATCAAAGCGTTTCGGCGTCACCGCTTTGAATCTATTTGCATTGTCTTACGCAGATCGCTTGGCGATGCAAAGGCACCAAGGTCTACGCGCCGGTAATAACTAAGCGGCGTATGCCAATCTTGCGGATTGGCGAGAAGTGCTATTGTTAGCATTTATTTTTTGTTTGCCTTGTTACGCAGTGGGCACTGCGACGCGCTTATCAAGTCTCCTTCAACGTCGGGCGAATCTTCAAACACCCCCATGAGACAAATCAAAGTATTGATAGTATACACTACTTTGCGCCAATTGTAAACTTTTTACATCAAACAAACTCAATATCGTACAAACATTCAAAAGCAATGTTCATACCGCCCTCTAACTGCAAAACACGGCGCAAAGCGTCCACGGACTTGACGCGCGCTTCCGTTTTGACGTATGCTCCACCGCTCTTTTTGGCGTCCGCAACAAAGTGCGTTACGCGCACAAGCGGTTTTTTGACAGCCTGCTCGGCGCATAAAATCAGCTTTTCGTTCAACTCCTCGGCTCGAGCATCCGCCAACTCCGACTGTTCGTCGGTCAAACGCGCGGCTTCGTCTATTTCGTCGTCGTACCCCTTAAGCGCGGCAAACGGACTGAACTGCGCCGCTCTGTCATATACGGACATGCGCGGACGGTTTGCGGAGACATGATGAGGTAAATTTATGATGTCGTCGTACTCGTTGTTTGCCATTTTCAATCACTTTTTGTGCCCGCCGATTTGACCGTTTCGTTCAATGGTGGTTGCACCCTCCTCAAAATTCATTCCCTTAAGCAGCGCGTTTTTGCCGTAGCGTTTATGTATTGTAAGCACGGTTTTTTGCAAATTTTCCTCTTTTTCAAGAAATTTGTCCTCTTGTTCCCACTGCCGCTGCCGTTCGTCATAGTCGGTGAAAATGCTTAGCTGTTCAAACTGCTCCTTGGGCGCACAATCCGCCGATACCACATTGTTTGCCACCACGTACATACGACGGATCAACAAATCCTTGTTTACAATTCTATCGTACAGCTGCATAACGGCGTCCGTTATATGTTTGGTGGAAGACGTGTAGCCCTTGAGGTTGACGCTGCCGTGTGCGTGACGGGGAACTTTCCGTCCGTAGTGGTCTACGTGTACTTCTCCCTTGTACTTTCGCCGAATTTCGGGATTGATGAGGTTTTCCACATCGTAGCCGATTGTCAACACCATTTGGTTGGTTTTCAGTCCCTTGTCTACCAAATCCAAAACAAGCAGATCCGTCATTTCGCGCACAATCAATTTGCCCTTTTCAAATGTGTAGGGACTGCTCAACACCTGTCCGCTGCTCAAGCTGTTTGTTTCGGGCTTGTACGCCTTGACGTCGGCAATCGTAACGGGTTCCCAACCCCACGCATGATCGACAAGCAGCTCGGCATTTACGCCGAAGAGCTTGTACAACAGCCCTTCGTTGTACAACGAACAGCGCGCAACATCTCCCATGGTCGTAATTCCAACCCGCTCCAAACGGCTTGCATACCCTTGCCCGACCCGCCAAAAGTCCGTCAAGGGCTTGTGCGACCACAGCAAACGGCGGTAACTCATTTCGTCCAGCTCGGCAATACGTACACCGTCGCTGTCCGCGTCTACGTGTTTTGCAACAATGTCCATCGCCACCTTTGCAAGGTACATGTTTGTGCCGATGCCCGCAGTTGCCGTGATGCCTGTCGTCGCAAGCACGTCGCGTATAATTTTGATTGTCAGTTGGCGCGCGGTCATACCGTAGGTTTTGAGGTACGACGTCACGTCCATAAACACCTCGTCAACAGAGTAGACGTGAATGTCCTCTGGAGCAATGTACTTGGTATAAATTTTGTAGATACGAGTGCTGTACTCCATGTACAGTCCCATTCGCGGCGGCGCAACAACAAAATCCAACGCCAAAGACGGGTTGGCTTGCAGCTCTTTTGCGTCGGACGATTTGCCCGTAAACTTGCGCTTGGGGGCTTTGGCTTGTCGGTACGCGTTGACGCTTTTTACCTTTTGCACCACCTCAAACAGCCGCGCACGTCCCGAAATACCGTAGGCTTTGAGCGCGGGGCTGACGGCAAGACAAATGGTCTTTTCCGTACGACTCTCATCTGCCACAACCAGGTTTGTAGTGATGGGGTCCAAGCCGCGCTCTCTGCACTCCACGGATGCGTAAAAGGACTTAAGGTCTATAGATACGTATTGTTTTTCGCCCATCGGTCCTCCTTGCAGCATTAGAACAAATTGTCTAAATTGATTATACCATTTTGACGAAGCGTTGTCAACAGACCGCAAACTATAGCTTTGAGTTTTATGGGCAAAATTATACTTTTTCTGCTTTGCGGTTACTTTTTGGTGGTATTTTTCTCTTTAAGTAATTTTACTATTTTTCTTACATCGAAAAAAATTCTCAGTGCAAGCAACAAAAACAAAACAAGCATAAAAACTCCACACCATTCAGCTCCGTTGTCTGCCGTGAATATCTCTATTGTACCCACCAAGCAAAAAATTCCAAACAACAGGGCGATTGACGCGCGAATTATAAGATGCGTTATGTTTTCGAGCTTGACAAACCAACCCGCAAACAAGTAAACCAATATTGTTTCTAACAAAAATCCCGCCGCTGTTCAATTTACATTTGACAATTCTATCGTTCTTTGCAACGTTTTGTCGCACAAAAATCCGACCGTTGCCGATCGGATCGTTCGTTTTTATTTGTTTTCGCCGTCGGCAGATTTTGCAAAACGCGTCCGACGTTTACTTATGCTGCCGGCGTCGCGGTAATCCGACACCATCATAGACACGCTGCGATACATTAAGATTTCGTCGCCCACGTCGTACTGCTTGCAATTATCCTCCTGAATTCCTATGGACGTCCCCGTCCGCACCGCGTCTATGTTTGCCGCAACAAAAACAAATTGCCAGCCCACCTCTTTGCGCTCTCTTATCAATTCGCACACTTTTTCGCGATTGTACTCCTTGCTGGCGTTTTCCATGCCGTCGGTGGTAATAACAAACAACGTTTTTTCGGGACGGTCCTCTTCGCATGCGTACTTGTGTATGTTTTTGATGTGCTTGATAGTTTCGCCGATTGCGTCATACAATGCCGTCATGCCGTGGGCAACGTAGTCTTGTTCGGTCAACTCGGTTATGTCTTGTAGATTTTTTCTGTCATGCAACACCCGCGAATTGTTTGAAAACAAAACTGTGGTAACAAGAGCTTCTCCTTCCTCTTGCTTTTGTTCGGCTATCATAGAATTGAACCCGCCTATCGTATCTGCCGTCCTTGGGTACATAGAACCGCTGCTGTCCAAAATAAATACAAGTTCCGTCAAGTTTTTGCGCATAGTCAATCCTCCTTTTTGTTGTGCATTTCCTGTTGTTTTTGTTGCTCTTCCAATTCCGCAAGCTGCTGTTTGGAACGTTCAAGCAAGCGTTCGTACAAGTACAGCAAGTCGTCATGCTGCAAATCCAACTTTATTTTGAGCAAATAACTGTTGTTGAAGGCAGGCTCATCGTCCCACATAAAATCCGACTCCGTAGCTTCCGTATCGTAGTAGCGGGTAAGACTGCTTGGGCGTGCCGCTATATGCAAATCCGTCAAAACGGACAAAAACGACTCCACCACAAATCCGGCTATGGTGTCGCACGGATTGTAGTCGTAATTAGACATGTAGTGCGCAAGGTCCTCCCAATCGTAGCTCAAACGCGTGGGGCTGCCGCTAAGGTTGCCGTAATATACCCACAAATCTATGTAGCCGTCCAACGGCATATCCACTTGCACAAGCAACGAAAGGTAAACCTCGCCGAAATCCTCAAATTCGACGGTGTTCATCAAATCCAACACAAAGTTGCGGTCCTGCTCATCCAGCTTGTTTAACAACGACGCAATGGAAGGACGCGCAGGCAATTCTTCGCGGGGAGCTTCCTTTTCCGTCGGCGGCAAAGGACGTTTTTTCCTTTGATATCGTATTGGCAGATCCTCGTCGCGTATCTTGCAGCACATGCTGACACAAGCCAGATCGATGTTGGGCACATGTAAGTCCTCGCGGTACAAATCGGGCATGTCGTACACCTTTACGATAAGCTCCTCTAAGGATTTGCCGATAACTTTGGCAATGGCTACCATTACCAAGTGATTGCGCGGAGTACTGCCTCGCCCCACTATCGTCCAAACGTCATTTGCCATGATGACGCGCTCGTTGCGAGCGTCCAACTTTGCCATTTCCTCATTGATCAGGTCGGCGACCCTTTGGTGACTCAGATTGTTGCTGAAAATAAATGTTTGAAGATTTTTGCTGAAATTCGATGTCTGCATGCCAATTCTCCTTGTGATGTTGTGATCATTTGTTAAAACCTTGCCGAATACGACTGCAAGATGCTTGCGTTTTTGCTTGTTTCGCTGTTTTGATCGTCCTCTGACGACTCCTTTTTGTAGCGCAACAGTATGTTTTTGGCGGGAAAAGTGTCGTCAAATTCGTCATCGACAATTACATACTGCCTGCCGCTTGACAAGGTGATAACGTTGCCCTTTACCGACCAAGTTAAATTAAAAATGTTCCACTCTTCGTTGTCGGTGTGCATGATGTGGTCGTTTATGGAAACGATGTTTTTCTTCAAGATTGAGCCGTCCGGTCGAAAGTCAAAGTAAAAATCCACTTTGTAGTTTTCGATTATAACGGTTGTTTGACCGCCAAGCGTAAAAGTGCTTTCCTCCTGCCAAGTGGCTACCGCGTGCCAAATGCCCGCAACGGGGTAGTTGTTTTCTTCGTCATCGCCGCAACCGACAAAACACAAACACCCAAAAGCAATTGCAACAACCACTGTCAAAACCAACAAGATTTTCTTTTGTTTCACCTGTCATCATCTCCCGCCGAAATTTAGAGGCGGCGCACCGAGCATTGCCCGAACGCCGCCCCGATTTTACATTATAATGATAGCAAACCCAACCGTTGGTGTACACTACAGATTGTAGTTGAAAATTTTAACCGCCTTTTTACGACAGGTTTTTCGTTTTTTTTCTACATATAAATACTTAAGACAAACAAAATTTCCACTAAAATTTCAAAAAACTTTCTTTCCAACAACTATGACTTTTTGTCGCAATTGGCAACAATCATCAAATTGTCTTATGACGCCATTATCAAAAAAACAAAATGCACACCAGCAAAAAAACACCCGACCAATCCATTTTGGCTTGATCGGGCATAATGTCATGCCGTGCTTATTGAAAACCTTCGACGACCGCCGAAGGTAACAAGTACAGCTGCCCCGTCCGGTATACAGAATGCACAGAATTTGTGCAAACAAATATACAAAGTATTTAGGTGTATTCTAATCTAAGAATACTTTTAAGTATGGTTCAAAAACTCGTATAAAATCTTTAATATACGGGAAAGCCCCTACCACCATTTGGTCGTAGGTCTTGTTGTTTGTCGACAATGCCTTTTTTATGATTTTAACAGAGTTAGTACGGGGTCCATTCTCTATCCAATCAACCTTATAGCCCAAATCTTCTTCTATTTCTTCTCTTCTTTTCAACAGATGATTGTATATATCTGCCCTGTCGTTTATATAAACCAGAACCCAAATTTCATGATCTCGGTATCTATACTGACAACAAATGGTCTGCATTGCCATCGGATTTGGATTGTTGATGTTTCCGGCGGCTTGGTTTTTGCCACCCTTCACATGTGCTACACTAAACGGATTGCCTTGTTGCTCCAAGTATCTATCAAAGCAGTTCCAAAAATTATTTCTTTCTATTTCGGCAGCTGTAATGTGACCTTGAACAATCGTTTTTTGAGTTGACGGAGAACCTGTTTCTTTCTTTTTGGTAGCCACCGCTTTTACAATGATGTCTTTGTCGCCGAGAGTATACTTTCCCCACCTGACACCGTAACCGCTTATTTGGGGAACGGGCGACTCACAGATGTGGTCAGCCCCTTCTGTAAAGGGTACTGTTGCGATGAGTCTTTCGCCGGCATAAAAACTTGCCTTGTGATATATTGATGTAAACACTGCATTGATTACGATGTCTTTGTTGCCCAAAGTATAATGTTCCCACTTGCCTACATAGCCCTCTTTTTTAGGGACTTCCGGTTCACTGATACGACGGGTGCCCTCTTTGAAATCAACTGTTTTAATAAGTTTGCCGTCGACATAAAATTTTGCCTTGTGTATTATAGGCTCATACGTTCCGTTGATTTCAATGTCTTCGTTTCCAAGAGTATATTTTTCCCACTTGAAAACATGACCTGTTTTTGGAGAAACTTCCGGTTCTTTGATATGACGATCGCCTTCTTTAAAATCAACTCGTGCAATACATTTGCCATCGACACAAAAATACGCTGTATGTAATTTGGGCAATTTACATAATGGATCGCGCCTATTGAGTATATCTTGGTAGAGTTTGTCTAAAAATTCTATATCGGATTCATAAATAAAAACAAAATCGTCCGAATGCGCAAGAGCATTACGTTTTCCCCGACAAGTACATAATTTATTATAGAAATTGAACCATGTCGAATTATTCGTTTCGCAGTCGGAACGGACTTTCAGCTGGTTAATATATTCCGTAACGCCTGATTGACACCCAAACATGTCATTGCATATCTTTTCCAATGCTTTGAATTTATCAAAAAATCTGTCATTGATTGTTTGCATTTTCTCTTCTCCTATGCTTCAATTGCCATACAGCAAGGGGGACGCCATTCCTTTTTGTCTGAATCTTTCGGGAATCTGCTTTCCCAAATATTTCTTGGCAAATTCCTCCGAAGCCTCGCTACCATTAAATGCACACCTGTTTTGAGAAGTTGTGTCATTAACAGCATACCAACTATTAACAAAGTAAACACCTCTTACAAAGCCCTTGATTACGCCGAACACAAGACGATATTGTTGTATTTTGTTCAAATCTGCTCTCCAGGCGTATCGCGTGGCTTCGTACATGCTACCATGGCAAGCGTTTACACGTTCATCGGTGGTTTTGATTACAACATATTTTTTCGTCAAATCTTTGAAAATATCGTCAGGGTCGTCGCCTATAGGTTTTGGCGGCTTAGGTGGTTTTAGAAACGGATTTCCAATCGGTGTTTCAAACGAAACATTTACGTCTAATCTTTTTAATGCCTCGGCAATTTCAGCCGACGAGTATTGCATAGAATAGTACTCTTCAATCAAATCCTTGACAGGCAAGGTTAGGACATCTTGCCTTATTTCATCAACGTGTTTTTGAAACGAATAGTATCCTTTTATAAAATTCCTAACGTTTGTTTCGTCAAATCGTCCTTTTTCTAATAGTTCAATAAATTTGGCGCCTAGTTCGTTGTTTTCTGTAAAGGAAATTTCGATAGATTCTTCTTTATTATCCAAATCCCAAAAGTACATGTATATTTTGTCACAAATGAGTATACCGATGGATATACGCAAAAGACGCATATAGCTGAATAATTGTTTTTTGAAGTTGTCATCAAATGCGTAATTGTGTTGTTTGAGTTCTATGATAAACAAATCCTTTTTAGAAACCACATCTCTGATAATAATATCAGGTATGGCTCTATCCGTTGAACCAATATGAAGGCTTCGTTGACTATCAATTTCTCCATTTAATTTGCTGTAACCGAAAAGGCTTACATCGGCAAAAAAATCTTCCCAAAGTTGTTGAATTTCTTTTTCTCGCGCAGAAAACTTGTTTCTCATTTGGGCTACAATACAATTCCATTTTTCAATACTTGTCATAACATTTCTCCATTAAAATTCATTGTAACAAATTTCGACAAAATTATCAATAATTTTTTGAAAAGGATACAAAAGAAAAAAGTTCGCTTTGCGCGGACTATTTCTGTTGCACTTGCACCTGTGCCTTTGGCGAATAACGAAGCTACTAAGTACAGTTGCTACCTTCTGCGTTTGACTCGTCAAATACAAATTCTGAGAGTTGTTTTCTTTCAATTGATAGGTTTTACTTTTTTGCAATACGCAATCCTCAAAAAAGCAATGGATATCGCCGCTGTTACGCCCTCAACAATCGGGAAAGTCCACCACACGAAACTCAACACATCGCTTGAAAGCGTAAAACAATAGGCAATGGGAAATACAAGCAGACATAGCCGCAGCAATGAAATGAGGAGCGGAAACAGAGCGTATCGAAATGCTTGCAACACTCCCTGCACGGCAACGCTTACTGCCATAAATACATAGCCTATACTTGCAATTCTGACAGCTTTTACAACAACTGCCTGAATTTTATCGCCGCCGGCACTGCCTGTCATTGCAAACAGTTTTGCAAGCGGTTCGGCAGTACTTTCGAATAATACGGTAATAACAAACGCAACAATTACACTGTCTAAAATGCCGAATTTGATACACGATTTTACGCGTTCTTTGTCTTTCATACCGTAATTGAACGATAAAACGGAAATAATTGTATTTGACAATCCGAAAGCCGCAAACAATGCAAACTGCATTATTTTATAGTAAATTCCAAAACTGCCTTGCAAAAGTTCCGCAGTTTCAGTCGATTTGACCGTTCCCAAAATCTTTGTCATTCCGAGCATCATTACCGAAAGCAAGCCCTGCATAAGAGCTGCGGAAATTCCTATTTTGTAGATTGCAAGAATTGTAGGTCCATCGGGTTTTAACGCCTTGACGCTGTTTTTTACTTCCTTGTTTGCGCAGTAATGCAAAACCATTGCCACACAAAGCGAAAGAATTTGCCCGATGACGGTTGCCCAAGCCGCGCCTTCTATGCCCATGCCGCAAGGATAGATGAAAACATAGTCGAGAATGATGTTCGCCGCCGCACCCGACACCTGTGCAATTGTTGAAAAAAGTGTTTTTCCCGTTGCCTGCAAAAAGCGTTCGTAAATTGTAAAACCGATAGACCCGAAGGACATAAGGCAACAGATTTTGAGATAACTTACCCCCATTTCGGCGGCTTTTTCGTTGTCGCCCGCCTGCATAAAGATGAACCACTTGCACCCGAAAAGACCGAACAGCAAAAAAACAACGTAGATACAAATGCCGATAAAAATGCCGTTTCCGACTGTTTTTTGTACGCCAACCGCATCCTTTTCCCCAAGCTGTTTGCTCAAAAGGGCGTTTATACCAACGCCTGTTCCAACACCGATTGCTATGATCAAAAGCTGTATGGGAAAAGCGTAAGTCAGTGCGAGATTTCCCGCTATGCCGTCCTCGCCCATGTTGATAACAAAAGCCGTATCGACGATGTTGTATACCGATTGTAATATCATAGAAATGATCATGGGCAAACCCATTTTCCAAATGAGCTTGTGCATGGGCACTGTTGCCATTTTGTTTTGTTTGCAATTTTCCATTTTTTACCTCAAAAAAAGGGCGTAAGTCCAATCAGTTGGACTTACGCACCTGTTTGTGCAACTCACTTTGCCTTGCTATTTTAGCATTTTTTCCTGAAAAAAGCAAACAATTTAAGCGATTTTCCTCTTTAATCCCGTACAAGTTGCGACTCCACCACAACGTCATCGCAACGCAACGACAACTGCACCGACGTGTTGTTTTTGTCGTTCCACAATTCAAACCAAAAGAACAATTTGCCGTCAACTATATCTTCGTAATGTCTGGAAACAAACAAGCCCGCAAGGCATGCTGCGCCGTCTTTTACAGAACAGTCGGAGATGTTTTCAAAGGTTACAACCATTACTTTTCGAAAAAAGCTGTCGCCTTTTAAGCGTCCCTCGTCAAGCTCCAACGTCAAAGAAAGATTGGAATCAACTTGTTGTACATCGGCAACGCCCGCATCGTGCAGCTTCCCGAGAATTATTTCTCTCAATCCGCGCGATGTTTTTATTTTCTCGCACATTGCTCCATTCAAATGGGTGGCAATTGTTAGCTTTTCAATAATGTAATCGATATCATTTTCATTAAAATGCGGATTACGCACCGATTCCACAAGCTCTAAACAACCTGCTTGCTTTAAGACGCTTTCACTCAATCCCCAAGTAAAATCTTCGGAATTGTACTCTCTGTTGTACAGACAAGCTACTGTATGATATAACAACCACAAATTATCAGACATCATAGTTTACCTTTTTCTACTGTTGTAGCCTCGCGGCGGCAAGCCAAACGGAGCAATAGAGAAATGAAAATATATATTTCTCCTTCAAAAAGCGCAGTTCAAAACGTTCTGCTGCGCCCCTTGAAAGCCTTCGACTAACGTCGGAACCTCGGAAAATTTGTTTTTTTTTATGCTTTTGGAACCAAAACCGATCCACTGACTGTGTTGATGTACGTTGATGTCCCAAATCCATACGGCGCAACGGCACTTACTAAAACGTGTTCTTTTACTGCGGTTAAGGAACAATGACTGTTGCCCCATACATCCACATTGGCAGATGGATATAGCACGCTATTGCCTGTTGTCCAAGAGGTTTCGCGGTTGCCGAATGTAACATGCACTCCCTTAAAGATACAGTCGGATTGAACGCTCGAGGTTGTGATATGAACAACGACACTAACCGTATAATAATATTGATTGGTTAGCATCGTTTCTTCAAGTTTAATAAGATGATAGTCCGTAAAGTAGACATTGAATGCAAGATAGTCCGCATAGTTCTTCATTGTGAGTTTAATCTCTTCGTACTCTACTTCGCTTGTTTGCTCTTCTGTCTGCGCACCATTTGAACATCCGACCAGCCCAATGCAAGTCAACGCCACAACAATGAATAGCAATATCAAAGACACCTTCTTCATAAAATTCCTCCTCTTCTGTATTTCCGCTGGTTGCGGGGGATTACTTTTCCCGTGTATATTCTACCACTTGCCGCCAGAATATGTCAAATTGATTATCTTTCGTCCCACATTCTCCGCTTTCCTGCTGGTGGAGACAGTAGGACTCGTCTCCCACGCAGTGGGAGTAAGCACATTCGGCGTGAAGGCAATCTGCACGGTGTGCAGTTGGTAGCCGAATGCCCAAGAGTGCGCTCCGCTCTGCTAACAGAGCGCACTCGCAGGGTTAGAAAGCAACAAACGTTTAATTGCAAAAATGCGTTAAATGAAGCAAACGCGGAGCGCTACATAATTCGACTTCCTACTGTCGGCACTGACAGGATGTGCCCGACCTAAAAGCAATGAAAAAAGGAAGTGCACTTGTTGCATTTCCTTTTTCGTTGCGCCCACCAAAGGGCACATCCTTATGGTAGAGACAGTAGGACTCGAACCTACGACCTCTCGCATGTGAAGCGAGCGCTCTAACCGACTGAGCTATGCCTCCTTAACACAATAATAAGCTATGGCGATCGAAATTCAGGATCGCTAACCCGCTCACCCCTCAGTCCCGTTCCCGTAAATGTGCGGTAAGCGTCGGGTCAGTTTGTTTGTGCGACAGGTTGATTACTTTTGATAATTACGTTCTTCCAGCGTGTCAACGTCAATGTTGTGCGCTTGGCAAAACTCCGCAAAAGCCTTTTGTGCGCCGTAGTTGGGCTTACATCTGCCGGATTCCCAGCGATTGACCGTTGCAAAAGCAACTCCCAATTCCTTTGCCATCATTTCCTGACTAAGATAAAGCTTTTTACGTACTGTCTTTACCTTTTCTCTAAATTCCATAGCCATACTCCTCTCATTAGCTTTTGCCAAACACAACCTTGCTTGGCCACTATTGATTGTTTATATTGTAGCACACTTCGCAAAATAATGCAACACAATTGACGGAAAAATATGCCACCGCTGTTTACTGACGGACTCCGAATGCTCCGAAAATGACCACGCCAAGGAGCGCAGAAAGCAATATCAGGCATATGGGGTGGATTTTTTTACCTTTGATTTTGATTTGCGAAAGCGGTACAAACGCAAAAATAATTATCAAAGAAATCCAATTGAATTGCGACGCGCCGTCGGAGCTTAGGTGTTTGAAGTCAAAATCGGGCAAAACCACCTTTGCAGCCACCGTAAACACAGAACACAAAATCAACCCGACAACAACGGGACGAATTCCCTTCAATGCGCCTTTCACATAGCGATTGGAACGAAATTTGTCAAAAAGCAACGTTACGACAATGATGATCACAAGCGAAGGCAACACTACCGCCACCGTTGCAACCAACGCCCCCAACAAGCCTCCCCACACGCCCAAGCGGGTAGTAGAGCCGACTGTGTTGCCCACAAACGTGGCAAGATTGATGGCAAACGGTCCGGGAGTGGATTCGGCAACGCCGATAAATTCAATCAATTGCCGATCCGTCAGCCAGCCGTGCTTTGAAACGATTTGCGTTACCAATGGCAGCATGGCATAGCCGCCGCCTATTGTAAACAAGCCCACCTTGAAATATTCCCAAAACAACTCGAGGTAAATCATTTGTCACCTCCGTTTTTCGGTAGGGAATCGTCCTTTTCGGAATCAGACAAAAGCTGCTCCGACAGCAACGCGGCGGACTTCTTTTTGCCGACGGCGTCGACAATCAATGTGTAGACAATGCCCAATGCGCCGCCTGTCAAAATGATATAAATCACGTTGAAATCCGTAAAAAGGGAAATGTCGAACGCTGCCGCGACCATCAATGCGGAAAACCAGCCGCGTTCCAACTGACAAAACATTTTTATAAAAGCGTTTAACACCAACACCGTCACGCATGCCTGAACGCCTGTAAACGCCGCCTTGTACCAAGTGTTGTCGGCAAATTGATTGATAACAAAAGACAGTGCGGTGATTATCGCAAAAGAGGGCAACACCACCCCCAAGGTGGCAATTACCGCACCAAGCACGCCCCTTAAGCGGTAGCCGACGCTCGTGGCGGTGTTGACGGCTATCACTCCCGGGGTGGATTCGGCAATAACAAGCATGTCGAGCATGTCCTGCGATGTAAGCCACTTTCTTTTGGAAACAAGCTCCTCCTCGAGAATGGATATCATTGCGTAGCCGCCGCCGAAAGTAAACAAGCCCGTTTTGAAAAAAGTCCAAAACAGCTGCCACAGGCTTACTCTGCCGATAATGTTCGGTTGTGTGCCGACCTTGTTCATAGTTACTTAAAATACCACTCCATTAGCAATTTGTAAATACGTGCGGCGCGGCGTTGACCGCTTTTTGCGCACATTCGTCATCAAACTCAGGCAAGTAATCCTTTGTTGCAGAACTGACATCTTGGCAGTAACCGTTGTGCAAACCGACGTTGAAAAAGTACTGTTGAACGCTTTTGTATTCGTGGCGAAACAGCCTTCGGTTAAGAGCGGGAACTTTTGCGTCCTCTCTTGCGGGGAAGTACTGCGACATCAGGCTTACATAAATATCTTTGTCAAAAGCCGCAAGCCAATCCAAAACGCGCTTGCTGTCCTCCGTAAAGGATGGAAGCACCAAGTGCCGCACTATCACCCCGTTGGTGATGTAGCCCTCGTCGTCAAACAAATCGCAAGGCTGCTGACGGCGCATTTCGGCAATTGCCCTTGTCGCCACCTCAAAGTAGTTGGGCGCGCCTGCCAACAATGCGGAAACGTGACTGTCGCAAAATTTCAAATCGGGCAGATAAACGTCTACCAAACCCTCCAATTCGCGCAAGGCTTCCGCCTTTTCGTAGCCGCTTGTGTTGTACACAACGGGCACTTTGAGACGAGGTTTGGCAAGTCTCAACGCCGCGGCAATTTTGTCCGAAAAGTGGGAAGGCGTGACCAAGTTGATGTTGGCAACCCCCATGTCCTGCACGTACAGCAGGACGTCGGCTAACCGTTCGACGGAGACCTTTGCTCCGTGCGGAAAAACAGAGATGTCGAAATTTTGACAAAATCGGCAATGCAGATTACACCCCGCAAAAAACACTGTTCCGCTACCCTTTGTTCCGGAAATGCAAGGCTCTTCCCAATCGTGACGCGCCACGCGGGAAAGCACCAATCCGTCGGTGCGACACGCGCCCTGCTGTTCGGAGCGATCGACATTGCAATTTCGGGGGCAAAGGTTACACTTCATAGCCTTTTTATTGTAGCCCATTTGCATAATTTTGACAAGTAAATTAAAAGTACACAAGCCCCTGCATATATAACCGACGTTCGGAGCGTACAATAGCGCAGGAGTATCAAACATGTTTTCGGCTTTTTTGAATTTGCTAAAAAGATTGTTCTTTTTTACAGGATATTTCAGCAACGGAAGCTATCCTCAACCGCTGTCGCCCGAGGAAGAGGCGGAATGTCTTAAACGAATGAAGGCGGGCAGTAAAGCCGCGCGCGACAAGCTGATAACGCACAACATGCGACTTGTTGCGCACATTGCAAAAAAATACGGAAAAAACGATTTGGACGACCTTATAAGTATCGGCTCTATCGGTTTGATAAAGGGTGTGGAAAGCTATTCTACGGAAAAGGGCACTACTCTTGCCACCTATCTCGCAAGATGTATCGAAAACGAAATTTTGATGACCTTGCGCGCAAACAAACGGTATCAAAACACCGTTTACCTAAGCAGTACGCTGGGCGTAGACAATGACGGAAACGAGTACACACTGATGGATGTGCTGGCAATAAAAGAGGACAGCGTGTTTCACCAAGCGGAAATGTCTATACTGCGCCAAAATCTACTTAAAATTATACATCAACATCTGAATCCGCGCGAACAAAAAATAATTTTGATGCGCTACGGACTTGAAGAAGGCACAACTCCCATGACGCAGCTGCAAGCAGCGCGAGAGTTGGGCATCAGTCGCAGCTACATTTCCCGAATTGAAAGCAAGGCTTTGGACAAAATAAAACAGTACTTGGAGTAATGTTCACCCCAAAAGGCACGACCTGCCCATACGACCATCGTTTGTACGTCGTGCGGCAGGCAAAGCACCCCAAACATGTTGACAAATTGCCAATATGGGGTTAAAATTGTTGTAATCTACTGTAAAGGAGAACAACAATGGAATATATTTACGACACACAACTGCTTTTGGAAGGAACAGACCTGAGCGATCGAAAAATCATCGACTATATCAACCAAAACATCGAAGGAGATTGCCTGCTGGTCGTTGGCGATGACGAGCTTATCAAACTGCACTTCCACACAAACACGCCTTGGAAAGTGTTGGAGTACTGTGCCTCTTTGGGCGAGGTGTACGATGTTGTAATTGAAAATATGCGCCGTCAAGCCGAAGGATTGCAAGGTTGACACTCCGCACAAAATAATTCAAATCGGTAAATAAAGTAAACATAAAAAAACTCCGCTACTTTTCGCGGAGTTTTTGTGGTTCTATAATAAATGTTGGGGTGTGAGTAAAAAAAGATAGAGCAAAGACTCTTTTTCAGTGTATAATTGAATTGGAAAAACCACTGGGAAAAAGGGAGATTGCTCTATGGATAATTGTATCACAAAGTTTCTGGATTTGGGAAACGTTTTTGTAGAAAAAATTGAAAACAATTTTAATAACATTGTCGTATATGTAAGTACCGAAAGCAGGGAGGTGGTATGCCCGCATTGCGGGCATACCACCAAGAGAGTACACGACTACCGATTGCAAGATATTAAAGACGTTCCGTATAATGGCAAAAGCATAATTATTAGATTAAGAAAACGAAGATATGTATGTTGTGAGTGCGGGAAAAGATTTAGTGAAAAGTATGGTTTCTTACCAAGATACCACCACATGACGCAGAGGGTATATATGCATATACTTAGAGAATGCAGGGAATTGTCTCATACAAAAGTATTGCTCAAAGGTTCGGCATAGTAATAGATAAGTACCACTACACCAGACAAGTATATTGGGCATTAGATAGGGTGAGAAAGCGAATACAGAAAAA
>CANRHN010000015.1 GCA_947630425.1 uncultured Clostridia bacterium
GACGTGATTGACGCTTCGCGTAGCAATCACTATTCCGTCGCAAAGCTCCTTACAAATCCGGTTAGTAACAACAAAAAGCCCTCGTTTACAGTGCGAGGCTTTTTGTTGTTGACGTTCGTCGCAAAGCTCCTCGGCAAATGCTCCAAAAAGAGCTGTCGCGTGTGCGATAGCTCTTTTTTTCGCATATTGTTGACCTCGTATTTGCTGAGCCGACGTTCGCCGATTGCTCGGTTGAGGGCTCAGCAGGTAGAGCACGTCCCAAATGGAGACCCCGACAAGTCCAAACAGGACTTGTCGGGAAAGGAACAACCGAACCACAGTGGCACCGACCGTTAAAAACGGTTGGTACTGTTCGGTGAAGGTTGTGACGCAGGACGGGGTCACCGGTGACGTGATTGACGCTTCGCGTAGCAATCACTATTCCGTCGCAAAGCTCCTTACAAATCCGGTTAGTAACAACAAAAAACCCTCGTTTACAGTGCGAGGCTTTTTGTTGTTGGCGTTCGTCGCAAAGCTCCTCGGCAAATGCTCCAAAAAAGAGCTGTCGCGTGTGCGATAGCTCTTTTTTTCGCATATTGTTGACCTCGTATCTGCTGAGCCGACGTTCGCTGATTGCTCGGTTGCAATAAAAATTTCTATTTGAACCACCAGATTTCTCGACTAATATATAAAGTACATATACCTACGCACATGACAAATGACTTTTCTTATTTGGTCATTTACAATAAAATTCGTTCAACGTAAACACCGCTTGATTTTCAATTTGATTTTATGATATAATAATTTTACAATAAACATTCTTTTGACGGGGAAACTTTTTTATGAAAAAATTACTTTGCTCTGTAATGGCTATACTTTTGTTTTTCGTTTTGATTGTTTCTTTTGCGGGGTGTACAAAAACATACACCGTGACTTTTGTTTCTTATGTCAAAAAAGCGTCATTGCATAAAAGTGAGCCTCTGACATACGATGTATACTTGGAAAAAGAAATAAAGAAGGGCGCAATAATCGGCGACATTGAAATTGACGACACTCTGGAGCTTTACGATACGAAAACACATCAGACTAGGACATATAAATTTTGCGGTTGGTTTACGGACAAAAGTTTTGGAATACAATGGAATTTGATGTCCGACCCCGTAAATGGAAACATTACATTATATTCAAAATGGGAACCTGTGTCGTGAAAAATGTAATTTAACCGAAAAAAATAATTAAAATTTTCGTTTTACGTTGAAATTTAACGAAGTCTGCAGCAAAGAAACTAACGTAAATTTGTTGTTGCGAACAAAAATTGAAAAATTCAAATTTGAAAGGCGGCAAAGCAGTTGCCGCCTTTGATTTACACAAAAAAATTTTACTTCTAATTTTGCCAAAAAGTGCCGAGTTGACTGCGAGGTTTTAATTGTCGGGACAAAGTTCATCGACGTAAGCGTCTATGCGCAAATACAATTCGGCGTCGAACGCACTGTCGAGTCCGCTGTAACGCAGCACGCCGTTTTCGCCCGTATATGCGTAGTTGTTCATACGGTCTTGGTCCTCGCAGTAGGTAAACAGCTTGAAATATGCGTCTTTTGCAGTTTCTACGCTCTGCGTTTCGGCAATGGTATACAATTCAACGCAGGAAAGCGCGCTCATTGCATAGGAGATATAGTAGGCGGCGTTGTCAAAAGCAACATAGTACCAATAAGCCTGATTTCCGCCCTGCTTGAGCAACGCGCTTGCCTCGGAGCCGTAGCTATCCAAAATTTGACCGAACAGCCTGTGGTAATTTCCCGAAACGGTAACCCCCTGATAAGTTCCGATGTAAGCCGCCTGTTCCAGCTCGTCCACCGCCGCCGCAATACAAATTATGTTCAAGATGCTTGCAAGTTGAGTCAACTCCAACGCTTTCATACCGTCGGTTATCGTGTTCGGTTTGGTGTTTTTCAGCCAAGCCAAAAACAACATTTCGTTACCCTGACTTTGCGTTTCGTCGTGATCGTAACTCAATGTGACGCCGCCGTTGTGTACGTAATTGTAGTAATGACCGAATTCGTGAACAAACGTGAACGGAAGATCGTAACGATAGTTGTTCATCACGTAAACAGCCGCAACATTGTCCCCCGGCACGTACATTGTGTACGCGCCCTCGCTTCTTCCCGTAAAGTAATTGCCTGTCTTGAACATGTCGTTGACCGCCGCAAAGAAATCTATCGGCTTTGTACCGCTGTTGTCGTTGAGCCATTTGAAGTAGTTGGCAACGTAGTTGGTGGCGTCTTGCGACGGAGAGTTGACGATTGCCCCGTTTGTAAGCGTGTTGTAGAAATTGCGATTGTCCGCATTGCTGAACGCGAGCAAACGTCCGTTGTACATTTTGTCTAACTCACGGTTCACTTTTACCAAAGCGGGCGCAATGTGTTCTTTGACGTCTCGGTGCATTTGGTCGGTATCTGAAGGCGAGTACTCGCGATTGTAAATTTCCCTGTAAGCGTACTCTATGTAACTGTCGTAACCGTAGATCGCCGCTTCCTTGTTGTATGCCGCAACAAGTCTGCCGTAGAGATTGTCGTAGGCGGTGTAGCCCGCGTTTGTGCTCATCGTGCGGCGGTATTCTTCAAGTATGCTGTTCACTTCGTCGGAATTGTTGTCGGGATCCGTGTACACTTCCGCCCAAAAAAGCGCGCTTTCTCTGTCAAAGCCGTATGCCGTCCAAAAGCTTTCGTGAAAGGTTTCGTCGGCAAGTATCAGCAGCTCGTAGTAGTGAACAAAGTGCGAGTTGTATGCTATCACAATACTGTTGCCCACACCCATGTTGAGAGAACCCGTGTTGGAATACAGACTGACCCAATAGTACTGATCCGAAAGGTAATTTATGTCTTGTTCGTAAAGAGCAAACGCTCTCAAAAACGCCGAAAGGTTGTCGGTTTCCGTTGCTGTTACGCAGTTGTCGTAGTGTTGCGAAATTTGCATTTCTCGCGCGGTGGAAAAGGTCAGCATGTTGTCGTAATTACGACTGCCTTGATTACGTCCCACCACTTCGCACCCGACGTAGCTGCACTTGACGTACATAAAGTAGTTATCGCCGAAGTCGTGTACGGTATGCACTGTAGGCTTTGCAGTGACGGTTATAGTAACGGTGGCAGTACACGCGGGGTCGGCTACGGAATTTGCCGTGATGGTTGCCGTTCCCGCCGCATTTGCCGAAACAACGCCGTCGGAAACCGTTGCAACGGTCGTGTCGGAGCTAAACCACTGCACGGATTTGTTTGTTGCGTCGTCGGGGTACACTTTTACATTCAGCGCAAATGTGCTTCCCTCCTCCATTTCCTTTGCAGAAGGCGTGACAGCAATGCGTATGGGCAAAATCTCCGACGGGTCTATGCTTTTCCAACGGGCAAAAAGAGTCAAATCTTGCGTTATTGCCTGATTGGAGTAAGCGACCGTGCAATTGGAATTAAGATACCAACCGTCAAAGTTAAAACCTTCGCGGTTGGGCGTGGGCAATTGTGCGGATTTGCCCTCTTCGACGTTTAACTCGCGGTTGGGAGTTGCTCCGTCGTTGAACACAAGCGTAACTTTGTGCGTAACCTTGACAACAAGTTGCCACCGCGCATACAAAGTGATGTCGCTTGTTATCGGCTGCGCACCCCACTGCACGCCGCCCTCTTCCAAAGTCCACCAGCCGTCAAAGCGGTAATCGGTACGCGACGCCTGCGGTAACGGCGCTTGTTTGCCCTCTTCGACAATCAACTGTTCGTCGGGACGTCCGTCACCGAAAACCAACGTAACCGTGAAAGTTGTTTTGCTGACCTTTACCCACTTGGCGTAGAGGTCAAAACTTTGCGACATCACCGTACCGCGCTCAAAGGGCTGTTCGAATTTTTTGTCGTAATACCAACCGCCAAACGTATACCCGTTGCGCGTGGGCGTGGGCAAATCGGCGTTGCTGTTGTAAACCACCTCTAAAGGAGTTCCGCTTTGATCGTAGTCGTGCAAATAAACTTTTACGCGGTCGTCCAAATTGCAACCCGCAACGCAGCAACAACTCGTCAACATTACGATTGCAAGCACAAAAGCAAACAACTTTTTCATCGCGGTCCTCCTTAAAAGAATAAAAACATTGTAATAGCAACAAAAAAATTTGTCAACAAGATGGGAGACTCGCGTTTGATTACAAAAAAGCGATTCCCTTTTCGGAAACCGCCTTGTGATTACCAACTGACGCTGTTAAAGTAGCTTGTGATGTCCTCGTACAATTTTGTTTGGAACGGATTTCCCAACCCGCAGTACCCCAACACGCCGCCCGTCTCGGTGTAGGAGTAATTTTTCATTCGGGCGTTGTCCTCGCAGTAGCCGAACAGCTTAAGGTATGCCGTGCGTGCGGCTTCCAAGCCTTGCTGTTGAGCAATGGCGTAAATTTCCACCGCCGGTAGCGCGCTGATGGCATAAGATACGTAGTAGGCTGCGCTGTCAAACACAACGTAGTACCAATAATCTTTATCAAAATTGTGATTGGCACCGAGATAACTTTCGAGGATTTGCTCGAACTTGTTTTGGAAATTGCTTGTTACCTCTCCTTTGTAAGCTGCCCACTCCAATTCGTCCACTGCCGCCGATAAGATGATGATTGACAACAAGGAAGAAACTTCTTCCAACTCCACCGCCGTCATTCCGTCGGTGATATCGTTAGGTTTGTTCTGCTTGAGCCAAGCAAGAAACAGCATTTCGTTCCCTTGGGACTGCGTTTCGTCATGATCGTAACTCAAAGCCACGCCGCCGTTGTGACAGTTTTCGTAGTAGTGACCCAATTCGTGAACAAACGTGAACGCCGTGTCATAGTAGTCAGGGGAAAAGAAGCAAACAGAAACTTCGTCATGCGGCACCCACAATGTGTAAGCTCCTTCGTAGCTACCCTGAAAATACTTGCCCGTTCTGAACATATCGTTGACCGCGTTTGTAAAGCTTACGGGTTTTTGACACACATTGGAGTTGTCTAACCAAGCAAAATACTCGCTGATGTAGTTTACCGTGTTGCGTACCGTGGCATTTGTGCTGCTTTTTACCACCGATTTAGACATCAATCCGTCGTAAAAGTTTGTGTTGGCGGTGTTTGACAGCTTAATTTTCGGATTGTGCGTAGTGCCGCCGGTGTACATTGCTCCAAGTTTTGCGTCAACTTGTTGGTAAATAGGAACAATGTAGCTTTTTATGTAGCTACGCATGGTTTTGATGTCCTCTTCGTCGTATTCACGGTTGTAAATTTCAGAGTAGGCATATTCCATGTAGTTGCTGCCTGGGAGATAACTTTGCGCTTCTTTGTTGTAAGCGTCAACAAGACTTTTGTAAAGAGTGTTTATGTCCGTATAATTTCCATAGTAGTAATCGTCCAAAATACTATCAATGTCGCTTTCATCGGGGGTGTTGACGTACAACGTTGCCATTGCCAACGTTTCTTCCTTGTCGTCGGGGTACAGATCCCAAAAGCTGTCGCCGAATTTTTGATTGGCGTCAAGTATCATTTGGCAGAAATTTGCCAGAGCGATGTTGTAGCTTTGAATTATGTTTCCGTAATCGAAGCTTTCTTGCACATTGTCATATAAGGTTGCCCAACTATACTGTCCGTCAAGGTATTCCAAATCCTCCTCGTAAAGAAGCAAAGCGTCGACAAACGCGGAAACATCTCCGTTCAACGCGTTTTTCGCCGAAGAATAATTACCATCTATAACTTCTTGTTTTTGGTCGATGTAGTCAAACGCGTTTTCGTAGTTGCGAGTACCCGCATTGCGCCCCACCACGTCGCAACCCGAACACTTTACGTAGGCAAAGTAGCTGTCGCCGAAATCGTGGGAGGTGTGAGCGCCCTTCGCCGTCCAATGCGCGTACAGATGAAAGTTCTGTTTCATTTCCGTTCCGTTGACAAAGGGGTTTGTGCCCTCCTCGTCGTAGAACCAACCGGAAAAGACATAGCCGTCATCACGCGTGGGAACGGGCAAGTCCGTTTGTTTGTCGTAGATTAGTTGCTTGATGGTGTCTTTTTCGTCATAGTGATGCAAAAACACAAAAACAGGGCGATTGGCGTTACAAGCAACCGCAACAAAACAGGTGCAGAGCAACACTGCCGCAATCAATATCGAAAGAAATTTTTTCATAGTCACCTATTCCTCAATTCGGATATCCATTGTAGTCTTTTTTCAAGCAAAAGTCAATAAACATTGTTTTATTTGATTATATGAAAAATGTTGATAATAGAAAGTAAACAAAAGATAGATACAAGTGGCGACCTACTCGTACTTCGTCCCTATCCCACTGTCGGGGACTTCCCCACTCGTGGGGAAGCTATTCCACTGTTTTTTATCTTCTGATCCAAGTGGAAGGTGCAAAGGTCAGAATTATCGGGTAAATTTCCAGCCTGCCAATGAGCATTGCAAAGGAAAGTATCAGCTTGCTGAACCAATTGTACATATAGTAACCACTCGCAACCACTCCGTAAGCAGGACCTATGTTGTTGATACAGGAAACCGCGGCGGTCAAATTTGATTCCACCGTTAAATTTTCGCCTTTGTCAATGCAGAGCAACAAAAACGTTGCGGCAAGTATAAGCATGTAAAGCCCGAAGTACCGCGCAACTCCGTTTAGCGTTTCGTCGGAGACCGTTTTGCCCTCGAACTTGACGGCGTTAGCGTTTCTCGGGTGAACAACGCGCCTGAGTTCTTTGCGAACGGCAAGGCACAGCAACGCCACGCGGCTCACCTTGAGTCCGCCTCCCGTAGAACCGGCACAACCGCCGATAAACATCAGCAAAAACAGTATGCCCTTGCTTAGCAGCGGAAACGCGTTGATGTCCGCCCCTGCGGGAATGGAGCTGTACCCCGTTGTGCTGATAAAGGAAGCCACCTGAAATACCGAATGGCGTACCACGTCGTGGGCGTTGCTTACAAAAGTCAAATTCGAAAGCGCAAGATCTACGGAAATGACGGTGGACGAAACAATGATAATTCCCACAAAAATCCACAGTTCCTGCGATTTGAACGCCGACTTGAATTTGCGCAAAATCCACAAATAGTACAAGTTAAAGTTGATACCGAACAGTATCATGAAAACGGCGATTATCCATTGGCAGGCGGCGTTGTAGCTTGCAATGCTGTCCGCTCTTACGCCGAAGCCTCCCGTTCCCGCCGTGCCGAAGGCATGCACAAAGCTGTCGTAGGTTGGCATTCCCGCAATACGCAACGCCACAATTTCCACTGCCGTAAAGCCTATGTAAAGCAGGTACAGTATTTGCGCCGTACTGCGTGCGCGGGGAACGATTTTGTCTACTGTCGGTCCGGGCATTTCCGCACGCAACACGTGCATGCCGCGATTGGACGAGCCGCTTTCAAAAGCCATCAAAAACACAATGACGCCCATGCCCCCAATCCAATGGGTAAAGCTGCGCCAAAACAGCAAAGCTTTGTGTGTGCCGTAAAGTTCGTCAATGCGATCCCCCGACAAAATTGTAGCTCCCGTGGTGGAAAAACCGCTGCACATTTCAAAAAATGCGTCTATGTAGTTGGGAATTACGCGACTAATAACAAAAGGCAACGCCCCGATTGCCGAAACGTACAGCCAGCTGAGAGCGACGATGACAAGTCCCTCTTTGGAAAAAATGGCTTTTGTTTTGGGTCGAACGGCAAATGTCAGCACCAAGCCGATAACAAGCGAAATTCCCACCGTCGTGAGCAACGCCCACCAACTGCTTTCGGCAAGACACGCCGCAAGAACAGTGGGTATCACCAACAAAATTGCAAGTATAATGGCAATTTTACCGATTGTATTGAAAATTACTCTGTAATTCATGCTACCTCAACACTTCGCTCAGATCGTACAACTTGGCGTCGGTGGAAACGACAATAACGCTGTCTCCCTCCAAAATTTTGTCGTCGCCGCTTGGAATGATCGTTTCCTTTCCGCGAATGATACCGCCGACAATCACATTGGACTTGAGGCGCAATTCCTTTAACGATTTGTCAATGAGCTTGCAGTCGGAAAGCACCTTGAACTCCAATGCTTCCGCGTGTTCGTCCATCAAGCTGTAAATTGTTTCCACCTTGCTGGAAAGGGTGTTGTTGAGTGCGCGCGCGTATCTTTGCAAAGAGTCCGCAACAAGTTTGCGCGGAGACACAATGCTGTCTAAGCCGAGCTTTTCCGCAAGGTCCGCAAGCTCGCCTTGGTTGACCTTGGCTATCACCTTGGGCACTTCCTGACTGCCCGCGTAGAAGCAAATCAAAATGTTTTCCTCGTCCGTACCCGTCAGCGCAACGAATGCGTCGGTACTTTTGATACCCTCTTCCATCAGCAAATCGTGGTTCATTCCGTCGCCGTGAATGAGTGTTGCGCCCGAAGGTAAAATTTCCGCAAGGTCGGCGCAACGCTCCTCGTTACGTTCGATAATTTTGACAAAGAAACCGTTGCCCGCAAGCAGCTTGGCAAGGTAGTACGCGGTGGTACTTCCTCCCAATATGATGACGTCGCGTCCCTGCTTTTGCACCGCGCCTATGCTCTTGAGAAATTTGTGCGCTTCGGCGCGCTTTACCATAAAAGCCACTTTGTCGCCCTCTTTCAACACAAATGTGCCCATGGGAACATGCACCGCTTCGCCACGCTGAACCGCACACACGACAAACTCGATGGGACACTTCTTGCGCAAATCCATCACACTGCTGTCGCAAAGCGTTGAGCCGCGGCGGACGATAAGCTCCAACAACTGTATTTTTTTGCCCGCAAAGTTGTCTACGGAAACGGCGGAAGGCAGCTTTAACCAGTCAAAAAGCGTTTCCGCAGTGGTCCTTTCGGGGTTGAGCGCCATGGAAATTCCAAGCTCGTTTATGATAAAATCAAGCCCGTCCTCGTTGTAGTCCGTTTCTCTGATACGGGCAACCGTGTGTTTTGCTCCCATGCGACCCGCCAAAAAGCAGCTAAGCATGTTTACTTCGTCCGATTCCGTCACCGCAATAAACAAATCCGCTTTGCTTACGCGAGCGGAAAGCAACATCTCTCGCGAGGTTGCGCTGCCGCACACCGCCATAACGTCGTACATGTTGGAAATTTCCTCAATTACGGCGGGGTCGTTGTCTATTGCCGTGATGTCATGTTGGTCTTTGGTCATGCTGTCTATGATGGCTTTGCCCACCTTGCCACAGCCTGCAACAATTATTCTCATACAATCCTCTTTTACTCGAATATATGCGTCTTGCCTGAACAGGCACATATTTTTGCAGAATATATTGTAGCACAACAATTCAACTAATGCAACACAAAAAAACGAACAGCTCGATTGCTGTTCGTTTGTTGACTGTTCGGCGTTTAACCGCGTTGCTCCAGACTGCGAAAATCTATTTTGCCAAGCGGCGTTCGGGGCATAACGTCTATCACTTCCACAAAGCGCGGCACTGCGTAACCTATAAGATTTGCTCTGCAATGCTCTCTTACCTTTTGAGTCACTTCTTCCGCTTCCATAGGACGTTTCAAGGTCAGGTACACCTTGACGAATTGTTTGCCGTCCACCTTGACGCCCACGGCGCACGCTTCCGAAACAAACTCCAATTTGTCAACGCAGCTTTCTATTTGCGCGGGAAACACATTGACGGCAGCAATTTTTAACGAGCGTTTTTTTCTGTCGACCACGTACAAATACCCGTCGTCAACGTAACCGATATCGCCCGTTTTTACCCAAACGACGCCGTTGCGTTCTTCAAGGCAGTCCTCTCCCTCAAGATAACCGCTCATTACGCCGTCGCCGCTTATGCAAATTTCGCCCGTTGCGCCCTGCGGCAAAACCGCGCCGCTGTCATCGCGAATTTCCACGGCGAAATCGGGCATCGGACGTCCGCAACTTCCCTTTTTGTAAAAATCGAAATTGTTTACAACGGCAACGCCGCACATCTCGGTAAGTCCGTAACCGCGCATAAGCCGCGCACGAGTGCCGTACTTCGACAAAATGGCGTCCACCTGTTCAACCAGACTTTCCTCGCACACGTCGCCGCCGCACCAAATTACGTCCAAATTGCCAAGACTCTTGCGATCCAAAACCTTTACCGCAAGCATTTTTTTGAGCATTGCCGGCACAACCGACCAAACCTTTATGTTGTACCTGTCGAAAATATGCGCAACGGCTTTTACGTCAAACTTCGGAACAAGCACAAGGCTGTACCCCACCGAAAGCGGTCCGTGCATTGCCGAACACAGCCCGTATGCGTGAAACACAGGCAACGTTGCCAAATTGAAATCGCCGTGATGTACGTCGGGGTGGTACATTTTCAACATTCCCTGCACCACGCCCTGAAAGGCTCTGTTGGTAAGTTTGACGATTTTGGGCGCGCCGCTTGTGCCGCCGCTGTGCATGTAGCAAAGCACATCCTCCGCGTTGCCCTCCACCACCGTTTTGACGTTTGAGCCGAGTTTCAACAACCCCGCATAAGTGTCCGTTCCCCTCAAACGCTTGCCCATTGCCGAATACAGCTTGTAAACGGGCTTGCGCAAGGTTACGTAATCGGCGATACTGCATCGCACAAGTCGCTGTTTCAACGCCAACAGTGCGCGCTCGTCCTTTACCGTTGCGTCGTAAAAAAGCAACGCCTTCGATTGCGTTTTTTTCACGTTGTCCGCAAGTAAATTTACAGGGACCAAGGGGTGAACGACATTGGCGACAATTCCCAGCTTGCTGCACGCGTAAAAAGCCGCCAACGCCTGCGGACAGGTGGGCAATTGCAACGTGATCACGTCGCCCTTTTTCAATCCCATCTGCTTAAAAGCCCCCGCCAAACGTTCAACGTCGTCCAAAAACTTTACAATGGGAAGCTTGTGACCGTAAAACACGATACAGCCGTTGCGGTCTGCGCCTTGCCGCAAAAATTCATAACAGGTTGTCGATGTACAGGAAGTCATGTTTGTACCTAAGCAATAAATTCAGTATATCAAATTGTGGCGCAAATTGCAAGATATAAATACGTTGATTACGTTTTGACAACAATTGTATTTGGTAAAAACCGTAATTTTGCAGCAAAAAACCCGCCGAAAGCGGGTTAAAAGCCATTTGAGACATTACAAAAGCGGAATAACTCCCAAGTAACAAATATCCTCTCGGTTTGCCGCCTTGCCTTCGGCAAGCACAAACGCTTTTTTGCATACTGTACCGCCGCTCATTTCCACCAGCTTTTCCAGCCCGACAAGGCTGTTGCCCGTGGAAACAACGTCATCTATGATGCCTACTTTTTTGCCGCGCATAAGCTCAGAATCGTGCTTGGAAACGTACAGTTTTTGCTCGCGCCCCGTGGTGATACTGCTGTTTATGGCAACTTCTATGCCGTCCTGCATGTACAACTTTTTGGATTTGCGCGCCACGGCATAAAACGAGTGCCCCAACTCTCGGGCAATAACATGGGTCAGCTGCAATCCCTTGCTTTCTGCGGTAAGCAACACGTCGCAATCGGAAACAAGTTTGCTCAACTGTTTGCCGCAGTGTTCGGTAAGTGCAACGTTGCCGTGCAGATTGAAAAATGCAATTTTAACTCCGCTCGGCAAAGGCAAAATGGGCAATTCGGCAGTCATGCCTTGCAAATCAACTTTTAGTGTGTTCACTGTTCTTCTCCGTTTTTTTCTTACGTTGTTATGTGACATTATATTGTACTACATTTGACTGCATTGTGTCAATAGTAAATTTTCAAACGCGACATGGGGGTTCGATTTTTTGACCGTTTTGGTAAACGAGGAAAATTTTGTCCCCTTTGACCAAGTAGCCTTTTTCGGCATAACGCCACAGCGGAACGTCGCTTTTGGAATCGGAATAGTAGGCGGTCAGGGGCGCGTTATCGTACTTTTCGCAAAAGTATTTTACCTTGTATTTGCCATGACAGTGCTTGCCGTTCAGCTTTCCTTTGGCGCTGAAATCGGTAGCGACACAAGACACGCCCAAACGCTTGCACGCCTCGCCCACCACAAAAAACGGGGTTGCGGAAATAACAATGTCGTCCTCGCGGCGGCAGTCGAGGTACCATTGTTTTACTCTGCACATGTTTTTGTCCCAGAATTTTTGAACAAAACGCTCCACGTTCGGCACAAACAACACAAAACCCTCAAGCAACAACAAGTAGACGTTTTTGTTGAGAATGCGTACTGCGCGCAGGAGCATTGCAACGATTATCACAGGCAAGTACAGCAACAAATAGGGAAGCCTCAGGGTGCAAAAAATAGAAAAGCGGCGCATACTGTTGCCGCGAAATATTGTGTCGTCAAAATCATAGCTGTTCATGTCTATATTGTACCATATCGAAACCGTTTGCGCAAGCATATTGCCGACAACAAAAAACGCTTCCGCAAAAGGCAGTTGTCGAAATGGATTTACAAAAATTAAAATTTTATGATAATCATTGGGGTAAGATTAAACCAATACCCTTTGCCATTTTTAATCCTTAGATTAAATTCTAGACTCAATAAAGAAGATTTCATCAAGCGATAGGCGATTTTTGTATCCGATTGCTTTTTCGACAATGATTTTTGCACCTTGTGCGCACAAAAAGTTTTCAGCGTTAATATATGATTGCTCATAAGTGAGTGGTTGTTGTGTATTTACCGTATTCCACACATATGTTTCAACATAATATTTTGACATCAACGATTTGATGTACTCTTGCATTTTTTGATAAAGCCCCGCATTGTGATATGTGCGAAGCAATAGCACTTCGTTATAAAGATCGGAAATGCCCTTTATGTCTTTGAATTTATCAAAAATATCCAGATAATCGTTCATATTTTACTCCTATTAAATCTCCTTGCAAGTAATTTGAACAGAAAAGATTTTTATATCTTTCGCCTTTACTTTATTTCTTAAACACAAACAGATACTCATGCGCAAGCAGAAGAAAATTAAACTTGATGCTGTTCGTTTTCCAATAGCCTGTTGCCATGCAGTTATGCTGCTCTTTGATAATGATCTCTTTTGTCTTGAAACCGGCAAGTTCAAACACTCGCATAGTTTCAAAGGCGAGAGGCTTGACCATGCCTTTTTGCCTCGTGTCGCCCATGAGGATAGCACAAAATTTTTCCTTTTTCAACACACGATAACATTCTTCGGCAACTTTCCCCATTTCAAACAGAAACTCTTTTATTGGCAACAGGGAAAGATCACCGTCAATGTCCTCGCTGTAATGTATAATATCGGCATACGGCGGGTGTGTGCATATCAGGTCTATGCTCTTGTCGCCTAAAGGCAAGGCGCGCGCGTCGCCGACGGTAAGCGTCGTGGTTGCTTGCGCGTCAAAATCAAACTCACACTTTCTCTTTGTAAGTTCAATTGCGCTCGGATTTATGTCAATGCCAACGAAATTTCTGTGCGTAAGCTTAGCTTCAACAGCTGTCGTGCCGCCGCCCACGAATTGATCCAACACGGTGTCACCCTCTTTGGAATAGCGAAGAATGACGTTGCGGGGGATATACGGCGACCAATTACCGCGATACTTTGCGTCATGAGTTGCCCACTTCCCACGGTCGGGGAAAGCCCAAACAGTGTTGGTTTCAAGTTCGAAATTTTCAGGTTGTAAGGGTATTTTCTTTTTCGCCATTTTCAAGCCTTAAACAGTTGAGATATTATACCGCTTTCCAAATCGGCAATGCAGTACATGTTATCCAAAACATCGAAGGTTTCTTCAAGATTATGCCGTGCGGATTTCCAGCCTTGCCCATCAGTAAACCACACAAAAGCGAAGCCGTCTATGTCTTTTGCTTCCAATGCGATGGTTTTGTAGCTCCTTGCCGTTTCATTGAGTTTTGAACCACTACTTGCATAGAAATTCGTTTCAATTCCGTAAACTATGTTGCCTTTGCGAACAACAAAGTCAAATCGCTTTTCGGTTTTACCCGTGTTGGAAATGCTCGACAAATCTAACCCCCACCGCCGTTCAATGTCTGATATGTACATTTCTTTAAAATAGTCACTGCCCTTTACAAGCCCAGCATTTTTCAAATATGACTCCACGAGATCTTCCATAAGGTGTCCGCCGCGATTTTTGCGACCGTTACTGTCAAGACCGACTTCCACGCCTGTAACGTAATCCACGAGGTTTCCTATCAACTTTTGGGAAATCAGCTTGAACAATCCCGTTTTTCGCATAAACGCCTTGTACTCCTCGGCAGAGCAGTTCATTTGGCGGAAATCGAACAAATACTCTCCGTCGCCGTCAATAGCGTAAATTTCTCGTCCTCTAATTGCCAACAGGATGGGAATACACTTTAAAATCTCGGGATACTTTGTCAAAAGCGCCTCAAAGTCGGCTTCGATATTCTTCGAGCCAATAAGAGAATTGAGAATGTTGAGTTCAACTTTTATAGAATCGACATTTCCATAGACCTTTTCAAAATCAACGTAATATTTGTAGTCGCAGATACTGTTTCTGAAACTCTTAAACCAATCACTAAAATTTCGTTGCATTTTGTTCTCCTTAAAAATCTTTTGGTGATTTGCCGTCATCTGTTCGCCACATTACGTTACCGCTCAAACTGCACCCGCCAACAAAGCCTGCGGCAGCAGAGGGGCTTGAAAACAATATATCTTCGGTTGTGCATCCGTTTGCAATTTTATCTACATTTTGTTTACGCGCTTTTATTGTAAATTCATGTGCGCTTTTGCTTATGCTCGCGCTTATGGCACTCCCTTTCAACAACACAAAACCTTCATTCGTTAAGACGCCTTTTGCCTCCAATTTGCCTGTATAATGGAATGTACCTACGACTACATTTGAAGTTGTATTGTTTTTAGGCGTATCAGATTTGATAATCGGCTCAAAAACCGAATGACCCATTACGCCAATGATCATACGCGCATATTCTATGTACTCCGATAGCTCACTTTCTTTTTCCTCGGTAACATTTCCCTGATTGGGATCGTTGCCATTTAATATTTCATAACGATTTGCTCGCTTTGCAAGATCGGTAAATTGATTTTCCAAATAGCTGATTTCTGTCGGTCCAAACGAGTTGTTTTGCGTCGTCAAAGCAATAACCTCGTTCCAATCATTCCAATACCGCTCTTTGTTATTCCGTTTGTGTTCATTGATTCGGTAAAGCAAGCCTTCGCCGTTTTTTCGCACAACAGCTTGACCGATATAAATAGAATTTTTACCTGTATCCGCATTTTGACCGAGCAAGAAATATATGCCGGTTTGTTTCAAATGTTTTACAATATCACCATGCCCGTCCTTACAAACATCAAGCATGGTACGCGGTATTTTATAAACAATGCCTGTCCAATTTTGCAGGGTACATTTTATTCTTTGCGACGGATCTCCATCCATCAAGAACACCTGTATGGTTTTGCTTTGAATCATACTTTTCTCCTTTAGTTGCTGATTATAAGTTCATTTATTTTGCCGCGATTGTCGGCATTGCTGTTTATCATGCGACAAGCGGATACGCGCCTGATACTATACGACTTGTACAAATCATCAAAGAACGTATCTTCGGGATTTACGTTCTTTGGATCGGAATTGCTAAGCACAATTTTTGCACCGGTTGCATTGATGCAGTCTATAAACTTGGAAAGCCTTATTTGCTCGTTGTCATCGAAGGCGTCGGCATTGTAGGACGTGAAAGCAGAAGTTTCGGAAATGGGGCGATAAGGCGGATCGAGATAAACAAAAGTTTTCTTGTCGATGAACTCTTTCGATAAGGAATAGTCTCCGCAAACGATAGTAACATTTTGCAAAACTTTGCTTATATTAAGCAAGTTTTCCTCGTCGCAAATCGTTGGATTTTTGTATGAACCCATGGGAACATTGAATAGTCCTTTGCGATTTACCCGATACAGTCCGTTGAAGCAAGTCTTGTTGAGAAAGATAAAATAAGCAGCCTTTTCTACCGCTGTTTCGTCTGTCAACACTACAGAGTTGAATTTGTCGCGGACGGAATAGTAATAAAACTTTCTGCCGTTTTCGTTCATTGGCAAAAAGACTATTTGCATCTCTTGGAGACGCGAAATCAATTCCTCAACTTTCTTTTTAATCACGTTGTAGGCATTGATAAGTTCGGGGTTAATGTCACTGATATAAAGTTCGGAAAAATCGTATTTTGACAGCACGTTGAAAAGGAGTGCGCCGCCGCCGACCATAGGCTCACAGTATTTTGTAAGAACTTTATCCCCGTTTGAGGGTAGCATCTTTTCAAGTTCGTCGATGAGTTGTCCTTTCCCGCCAACCCATTTGACAAACGGCTTTAACGTGATTTGATGTTCCTTTTCATAACGAACGGTTCTTTTATCAATGGGCTTTTCGGCGCAACTTGGAATAATCCACATATTGCCGACCATCATAGCGCCGTCAATTCTTTTTTCGCCACAAAGAATTGCAACGCGCCGTTGTGAAATATTCCATTTTTCAGCAGCTTCTTTTGCCGACATATAGCTCAACATAAAGCACCTCACTTTTGATATGTCTATTATATTCTAAACCTCGAACAAAAGCAAGTGCTTTCTTGCTAAAACCAGAACTTTATCAATAAAAATGCAATTATTGCTTCAAAGCATATTTCCTGCTTGTTGACGGGTGGTCGGACATGACCGTCGGCAATCATTGACACGACTTCACACCAAGCAAAAATATACCAACTTTTAATTTGGTGTTTTTTGTAAAAATACAAATTGTGCGTTCGGGTTGTTTGATTGCGGTCAGCGCGTTCGCTTTTAAAAAAAGGCTGTCGCGCAAGGCGACAACCTTTGAAAAGCGGATATGTTGTGTTTTTTACGATTTTTTGTACGTCGCACTATTGCAACGCTGTGACAATTCGCGCCCCAAAATAATGTTTTGGCTATATGGGGTCGAAATTTTACACGGCAGCCTGCGGGCGGAAGCGTCAGTAAGTGAAGGTGAGAGTTATCTCCACCAACGCTCCGTCAGAGTTGTAGGTGATGGCAAAGCGCGCAAGCTTGCTGCCGTCGAGAGAAAGAAACAGCGTTAAGTTGTCGGTGGGGGCGGGCAGCTGTTCCTTGATACCCAGCACTTCCCTTTCGCGTCCGTTGACAATTTGCGCGGTGAGCTGCGTTGCGGTGAGAACGTAGCCTTGTTTGAAATAGCTTTCTTTCAGCGACACGATGGGCAAAAACTCGCTCGGAAAGTTTCTGTGTTCATTTACCGTCGTGACGGTTTGCGCTTCAGCTGTTTCGTCATCGGTCAACGGGTTGGTGCGTTTTTCCGTGCCGCTGACACTGTAGCCGTCGTCCGTTTTTGCAAAGGTTTTGTCGCTTTCGTACTCCACCAACATACCGCGCGTGACGGTTATCTGCTGACGTATGTTTTTTGCTCCGTCCACGGAATTGTAACCCTGTTGAACGATCTCCAACGGGCTAAGCTCCTGCTCACAACCCGCAAACACAACGATTGCAAGCGCTGCCAACGCAAGTAACGTCAAAACAAATTTCCTTTTCATTACAGAAGTCCTCCTTTTGCGACAACGTAGCAAGCGGCAAGAAGCGCGCTTAGCGACGCGGCGGTTGCAAACAGCCAATTGATGGGCGCGTCTGCAACGATTTGTGCGGTTTTTACAACGTCATTGTCGTTTGCCGCGCTGTTCCAACAAGCAACAAGTTCGTCAAAATGTTCCAACTCGTCGCCCGCCTGAGCGCGTTCCTCGTCTGACAGACTGTTGAGCAATTGGTATACCTGGCGCATAACGTCAAAGTCATCCAACGTCAACTCGTCCGTCGTAAGATCGTCTGCAAGCTCGTGCAAGCGAGCGAGTACTTTGTCAAGATGAACGGTGCTTTTGTCTTCCACTTCTACCGTAAAGGTTTGACTGCCTTGATAGTTGTCGTCCACCACGTCAAGCACAACGGAAAAGCTGCCGCCCGAAGTAATTTGCAAAATGCTCGGTTGAACATCGATGGTGTCGGTATCTTCAAAGCCGTAGAATATTGCATAGCCGCTGACAGTCAATGACTCTCCCGTAAACACTGCGTGAAGCACGTTTTCCTGCGCGTCGTAGAAGTCGCCCACCAAAAGGAAGAAAAACGCTTCGTCGCTGACATCGTACTTGGTGATTTTGTAATTGCCTTCAACAAAGGACACGTTGTAGTTTTCGTTGTTCCAAACGGCGGTGACGGCGTAGTCGCCCACGTTGACGTGTTCGCCCGCAATGCTCAATGTAAGGTTGAGGTCGTCCACCGCGTCGCCATTTGCAAGATTGTCGGCAACGGCGTTTCCAAGGTCGTTTACTTGCGCGGGCTGTTTGTTGTAGTCTCTTGTATAACTTGGCAACGTCACGGTGACGGGTCGGGCTGTGATACTGTAAGTGCCGTCAACGACGCGAATTGTGTAGTTTTTCGGATTGGTGGCGGTTGCCGTGATTGTGTGACGTCCGAAAGTAGGTTTTGTAGTTACATCGGACGTGATCGTAAGGTAATCGCGCACCTGCAAAGTGGCTTTGTCGGCGTCCGTCACCCCCTCGGCAGAGAAGGTAAAGGGTTCTAAAGCGTTGCCGTAAACGGAGGTTTTGTCCTGCAACGTGACAACTATCTCCTTGGGCAAAATGACAAGTTTCGCCTCGCCCTCGTTGTAGTTGACGTTGTAGTTGCCGTTGCCGCTTGTAAGCGTAAGATCGTACTCTCCTGCGGCAGTGCCTCTGCCCGCAACCTCCAACAACAAATCGTCGTTTGCAAACACAGTGCCGTCCACCGTCCAAAATTCACTGCCCGTTTGAGCCGTTTGCAACGTGCCTGTGTAGGTGACGGTTTGGTTTTTGACCGTCACCGCAACCGAGGCTTTGGTAATGGAAAAGTTGACGTTTTGCGAGGTGGTAAAGGTATAGTTGTTTGCCTTTTCACCCGTGATACTTGCTGTGATACGCACAGAGCCTACGTCTTTGCGGCTGCCCGCAAGCGTCACCGTCAGTCCGTCAACGTCGCCTTCTACCAATCCCGACCATTCGTAATAGGAGTCGAGACTTGACGCCGTTTGCGTTTCGCCGTTGTAAGCTGCGGTTTGCGCCTTGAGAGTGAGCGTTGCCGCCTTTTTGTTTATCGTAAAGTTCTTTGTTGCAACACCGCTGTAGTTGCCGCGGAAAGTTACCGTGACAAGCGCGTCGCTTCCCGCGTTTATGTTGTTACCGTAAAGCAATGTGTAGTCCTTGTCCGCCACAAGCGACTTGCCGCCGAAAGTGATGGTAAATTCGGGCTTTTGCTCCTGTCCGTTGTAGGTGGCAGTGCCGTTTTGACGTAACGTGGGGCTGACAACTTGGCAGGGAAGAATGTCGAAAGTTCCGCTCAATTCTCCCTTGAAGTTGCCGCTTGCAACCACTTTGAAAGCAATTCCGTCTGCCGCGTCCGTGCGGTTGACGTTTTCGTCGAAAGAAATGCTGTAGCTGTCGTCGCCGACGGTCAGCTCGCCCGCCTTGACGACAACAGCGGGAGTTTGCTCGCTGCCGTTGTAGGTGAGCTTTCCTTGCACCTCTACCGAGGTTACGGAAGCCGCTTCAATAACGAATGCGGTAGACGCGCCCAAAATGCGGAAGGTGTAGTTGCGCGCTCTGTCGCCGCCGTAGCTGACGGAAACGGGGTATGTGCCTACGTCCTTGCCCGAGCCCGTAACCGTTGCGGTAACTCCGCCGAGATCTGTCGTTTCGACATTGCCGAAAGTGACGCTTGCGCCCGACGCGCTTTGTTCCGCGCCATTGTAGGTGAGAGTGTACTTGTTGACGGTTATGGTTGCCGATTTGGGCGAAATTGTGAAGTTTTGCGAGGCTTCGCCGCTGTAGTTGCCCTTGAAACGTACCGTAACGGTGGCGTTGCCCGCGTCCGTGTTGTCGGAGTAGCTCAATTCAAAATTGTCGCGTTCCAACACCGAGTCATCAAGCGTCACTGTGGGGACGGGCTCTTTTGCTTTGCCGTTGTAGACAAAACTACCCGAAACACTAACTGTCGCGCCGTCGGCAGGCTTGGGTTGCACGGTAAAAATGCCGTTTGTAACTTGTACGTTGTAGTTGTATGCGTCCTCGCCGGAAACGTCCGCCGTGATGTCTGCCGTGCCCACGTTGGTGCGGCTGCCCTTGAGCGTCACGGTAACTTCGTCTCCTTCCGCAATTTCCGTCAACTCGAACAGTTCCGGAGAGGTGGTCACGTTCAGCGGTTTACCGGAGTAGACAGCCTCTTGATTGTGAATGACAAGCGTTACGTTCTTGACTGTGACGGAAAATCCGCGTTGCAACGTTGTGGACGTTCCGAAATTGTAGTTAGCCGCCTTGTCGCCGCCGACAATTGCCGTAACGGTGTAAGCCCCTACCTTTTTGCCTGTGCCTGCAAGCGTGACGGTAAGATACTCTTTGTCCTGCGACAGTACATCGTCGCCCCAACTCCACTTGCCTTGTTCCACATTCAAATCGCCACCCGTGTACACAGCCGTTTGCTTTTGCAACACTATCGTCGCCGATTTGCGCGTTATTGTCAGTTCCGCTTCCTGCTCGGTCGTATAGGTGTGGTTTTCCTGTTGCAAAGTTACATTTGCCACCACTTTGTAAGTGCCTGCGTCAACGGGCATTTGCTCCAATTGCTGTTCACCTTTGAAGTAGGTGTACACGCTTTCCGCGCCGTCGGGGGCGTTGGAAACGGTCAATCCGTGTTGCGCGCCGTCGTACACTACAGAGTCGTTGTCGAAAATCATATCCTTAAACACCGCGTCGGTAACTGTGTAAGTGCCGTTTTGCACAGACACGGCATAGTTGCCGTTGGCTTCAGTGCCGTCGTCAACGTACTGAGCCTTTATGGTGAAGCGTGCGCCCGATTGCGCGCTCGGCACGTCGCCGTCTACGGAAAGCGTGACGCATTGCAGCACCCTGTTGCCGTCGTCAAACAACTTGCCGTCGCTGACATACGCCGTGAGTTCTTCCCGTTGTTCTCCCGCGTGACTGCTCTTGTTTGCAGCCTTGATCGTGACGGCTGCGCGTTCAATGGCGAACGTGCCCGTTGCTTTGCCCGTAAAATTGCCCGTGCCTTTCACGGTGACCGTACCGCCGTCCTTTACGTTGACATTGCCGCCGTAGCAATCGATTTCAAAGGTTACCACACCCCGAACGCCCGTTACCGTGACGGAAATGTTTTCCGATTCGGGGCGATGCTGTTCGTTGTTGTAAACATACGTGCCGCTTACCGTTACGGTAGCTTTGTCGGAAATGTCCGCAGGCAACACCTCGAAACCTTCGGCAAGCTCCAAAGAGCCACTGACGGTGTAGTTGTCGAGAGTTGTCTCGTCGCCAGCAAGTTCCGCTTTTAACGCGGTTTTGCCGACGTTTGTCAACGATGCGGAGCTGAGCGTAAGCGTAATTTCGTCTCCGTTTTCCAAACCCTCTATGCGATAGCCGTCGTTTGCGCGCGCAGATTGAGAAGAGCCGTTGTAAATTACCGTCTGTTTGTCCAATGTGACGGTGATTGTTTTTGCAACTATTTCAAAGCTGCCATTTTCCGCGTCGCTTGCACTACCGCAAAAGTTACCTTTGAAATTGACGGTTACCGTTACAGTGCCCGCATTTACGTTGTCGTGGTAGTCCACGTCAAAGTCCTTACCGGCAACAAACTCGAAACCGTCCAACTCAACGGTCACTTCGGGAGTGTGCGGTTGCTTGTTGTAAACGTAGACGCCCTCTGCAACCGTCACCTTGGAATGAGACGCGTCCTTTGCCGTGATGGTAAAGGTGGCATTTGCAGAACCGCTGAAGTTGCTTTGCTCGGTTGCCGTTGCCGTTACCGTTACCACCGTGCCCGCATTCCAATTGTCCGCGGAAACGGACAAGGTGTAGTACTCTGCCGCAACATTCAATCCGCCCTGCGCCGTAAGAGACTTGACGTGGGCGCTGTCGATTTCCGTGCGCCTGCCTGTATATTCGTGCGTTTCGTGGTCGAGCAAAAGCGTTTCGAGCGCCGCCTTGTCTACAACGAACGCGTCCGTAAACTGCGTTTGAGCAAGTTTGTAGTTGGACGCTTTGTTGCCGACAAGCGTTGCTGTAACGTTGTAGCTTCCCGCATTTGTCGCTCCTCTGCCGCCGTTGACGGAGAGCGTGACCATAACATTGTCCCTTTCGACAAGTCCGCTTTGTTTGAAATCGACCTCCGCTACAGAAGCGGGATTTTGAGCTTTCCCGTTGTAGGTGACGTGCTGCGTGCGCACCTCGCTCAACGTGACAGACTTTGCCGTTATGCTGAAATGAGCGGTTTGTTCGAGATTGCCGTCAAAATTCTTGTCGGACAACGTAACCGTTACCGTCGCCTCGTCCGTCACGTCGACGTGGTTGCCCGTGTTGACGGCGTAGTCCTCCTCCGAAAGAACGACTTCTCCCAATTTTACCGTGACTGTGGGCGTGACCGTTTGCCCGTTGTACTCAAAAGAAGTTTGTTCGAGATTGACCTCAACGCTGTTTGCGGACGCCTTGTTGATGACAAAGCTACCGCTCAATGTGCCCGTGTAGTTACCTTTGAACTTTACGGTAAATTGAACCGTGCCCGCGTTGGTGCGGTCTGCGTCCTCGTCAAACACCACGTCGTAGTCCTGTTCGGCAAAGCCGTCCACGCTTATGGCGGGCGTTTGCGCTTTGCCCGTGTAGGTAAGTTCCTGCGCCTCGACAGCGGCTTGAGTTACCTCTTTGGGCGTGACGGCAAAGGTGACTGAAACTTCTCCATTGAAATTGCCCGTGCCTTTGACAGTACCCGTGTAGGTGGCAACGTCAGTCAATTCTCCGCTCCAAGTGACGTTGAAGTCGCTTCCGAGCGTAAGTTCGTCACCGTTAAAGCGCACCGTCACCTGCGGAGTCAATCTGCTGCCGCTATACTGTTGCGAAGCCACTTGCTCTACGTTAGAATCGGTAAGAGCAAAAGGTACAACTGTAAGCGAAACGGTTTTTGCGTCGCTTTGATATTCGCCGCCGCTCCACCAAACGCAATCTGCGGGCAACGTTACGTTCAAGTTGTAGGTTGCCGCTTTCAAAACCGTTGAACCGCCAAGATCCACCGTGACGTTGAGCGGTTGCGCCGTTGTGCCAAAGTACTTGTCTATAAGCGTTTTTATTTCGTCGGACGTGTACTCCGCGCCTTTGTAAACAACGCTGTCAATTGAAGCCGGCGTGTAAAGGAGACGTTTGCTGTCCGTGTGTTCGCAACCCAACACGCCGCATTGATGCGTTAGCGTTGTGACTCTGTTGCTTGCGGTGGGTTTGGGGTCTGTTTCAAGCGGCGACCAATCTATGTTGTGATCGTCGTGGTCCTCTTTCCATGCGCCCTGCATGCCCTCTACCTGCGGCAAACTTGCGTCGGCGCAAGTCATTACCCATTTTTCGGAAATTACCGAGGTGTAATTTTTGCCCGCTTCCAAATTGGCAATTACGCCGTGCGCTTTGTCCCAAACGCGGGCTGTTTGCTTGTACGTTACTTGATTTGAGCCTTCAAGACCGCACACCACGTCGCCTTGAACGGTAGAGCCCTCCGCAATGCAGATTTTGCCGCCCGCCTCGGTTGATTGCACCGTTCCCCAAAAGGTTGCTCCGCCGCCAACGCCGATGTTGAGCGTTCCGTTGACAATCAACGTCCCGTTGGTTTTGTAACCGTAAGTTTTCAGCTGTGCCGCGGTGGGGTACTGCTTTCCTGCCAAGGCGGATTGAGTCATTCCGTCCAACACCTGCAAGCCGCCGCCCTTGTTGACGTTTAACGTGGCGTCGCTATCCACCGTGATTTGCGAACCGGGCATCAGCAGAACCCTGTGCTGAATTGTGTAGTTGCCGTTTTTCAACTCCAAGTCGTAGTTATACGGCAACGGGAAGTAAACCTTATCTGTGGAAACGGTTTGACTTAACAATTCATTTAATTTCACTTTTAGTTCCATTTTTCCCATTTGGGCGCCGCCGTTGAAAACAACCTTGGTTTTGCCTATATGATTGGTGTTGTTTGCCTCGCTTGTTGTGACAGTGCCGCTGTTGGGATCGTAAACGGAATTTACGTAAGCCCCCTCTTCCAACAAAAACATTGCGTTTGAACCGTAGCCTATCAAATTGACGTCCGATTCGTTATATTGTTTGATTGAAACAGTATAGAGCTGTACGTGAGCGACAAGTTTGCCGCCGTAGTTGATTGTGTAGCCCTGCTTTGTTTGAATGTTGACCATTGCGTATCTGCTGAAGGGCGACTGTCCCGCATTGTACAACGACAGAGTGTTAGAACCGCCTGTAAAGTCCATAACAATATAGGGTTGTTTGAGAACGCCGCCGTTGTTGACGGTAATACCGCCGTTGCCGTTGACAAGCCCGAACACCTCCATGTTGCCACCCGATTCGATGGTAAGATTACCGTTCAAAGTCAGCTCCGAATAAGGTCCGGACGTGTGCCCCTGCAAACCTTGAGCGGGGTAGTACATAACACCTCCCACTCGCAACGTGCCGTGTACAGTAACGTTTCCGTTGACAACGGTGTGCATATAACGATACAACGAGGGATTGGACCAAGCAAAATTTGTTGAAGAACCCGTCGGGTTGTTGCTCGAGTCGTTTGTGTTTTTACCGAAATAGTCCCCTTCCGCATTGTAGGGCAACACAAGCGTTTTGCCTGCCGGTACAACGATGTCTTGATCCAATCCTTTTTCGTTAGACATCATTATCACGCTGCTGTTTGCCTCAAACGCGCTGTCAAAAGAGGTATAGAACGTGTTTCCCGCACGGGCGACAAAGCGTCCGAATTCGTCGATTACGCAGTTGAGAGTGACCGACTGTGATACCGTAAAGGTGTACGAGGGGGTTTCCGTCAAAATTTCTCCGTTTTCGTTTTCCCAACAGTAAAATTGTCCTCTTTCGTTGGGTTTGGCAACAAAAGTAAGCGTCGTTCCCATGGGAACTTGCGCAACGCCTTCTTGTAATTCTACGCCCTCTACAGTTCCGTAATCCGAGTTGGAAACATTTACGGTAACTGCAAATTTTTGAATGAAGTATCTTAAATTACTTACGGTCAAAGTGGCACCGGCTTTATATGTGGTGAAAAGACCCTTGTGGTTGCTTCCCGTGACGGAACAGCTCAAGTATACATACTCTGTCCCCGACGGAACGGCAAGCGTCACCGTGGCAGTAGAACCGCTGATGCTGACAACAACTCCGCTTTGCGCGGTTTCCGATATGGCGTCGTTGGCATGTTTGGATAATAACACCGAGGCGCTTTCCTTGTTGTAAGCAACTCCCACCGACGCGGAGGATTGGGCAGATGAAGAACCAACTAATCCATCTTGTTTGGTATTCAGTTCGATTTGAAACTCCAAATTTATAACACTTGACGTTTTTTCTCGGAAATTTATTTTCAAACCCGATGTTTTTGTAACAGATCCGTCCGAACCCGAGCCTTCCGATTGCGCCAGACTTGCCGATTGACCGGAAACCGACCAATCGTCCGCATTTGCACCTACGCTTTCGATGGACGCAATTTTGTCTGCTCCTTCGGTTACAATGCCCGTTCCGACGTCCTTGGCATAGGCTTTGTTGTCAAACAAGTTTGTTTTTAAGTCCGCTTCGGCAACAAAAACGCATGCGACTATGAGCGCGGACAAAAGGATCGTCAGCGCGACCTTCCACTTTAACGTGCTTTTCTGTTTGGTCATCATTCACCTCTACTTCTTCAATAATATTTGCAATTTGCTAATATTATTTGCAAACCAAATTGAAGCTGAAACATTTTTGAACTTTGGTAAAGTTGTTTTTTATATATAATATACTCGATACACTACCCCAAGTCAACTGTTTTGAATGATTTTTAAGAATTTTTTAATGTATAGCAAAAACAACTTTAAGATTGTTTGAAGTTTGTTTTACGCAGACTTGCCGCAAAACAACAAAAATTTCGCCGCAAAACAACAAAAAAACAAAAAAAGACCCTTGCAAAAAACAAGGGTCAAGCAAAAATCGTTTTACACAAACGCAAACGTTTGAAAATTACCAACGCGGACGAAGGAATTTTTTGTCTTTTTCCTTAAGGTCCAAGCCCAATGTGCCGCCGGGGTTCATCAAATTGTTCGGGTCGAAGTGTTTTTTCAACGCCTTGTATATTTCCATTTGACGAGAACCGATTTGTCCTTCCAGCCAAGGAGCAAAAAACTTGCCAATGCCGTGGTGATGGCTGATTGCCGCGCCGCTCTTTTGAATGTGATCGAGTATGCCGCTCCAATAGGAAACAAATTCGTCCAACTTGGTCATTCGGGCAATGAAAATAAAGTACAAATTTGCGCCCTGCGGATAGCAATGTGACATGTGCGTCATGCAAATTGTGTCGGGGCGGCTGTGGCAGTAGTCGCGCACCATTTTATGCACGTGTTCCATTTGACTCCACCTTACGCTGCACTCCAACGTGTCCGTCATAACGCCGAAATCCTGCATGCTGTCGCGCAGATATGGGTCGTTGAAACGTCCCTTTTCCCATGCGGAAGTAACCGCACCCGTAAGGCTCATTGCTTTGTACTTTTTGCATATACGGCGGACATTGCGTTTGACATTTTTGCAAAAGCCTTTTTCGCCGTCGGTAAAGCCGAGGAACAAACACCGCTCTCCGGGCTTGTAACCGAAGGTCTTAAGCAAACCGTTCAGCGGACTTTCGTCCACGCCGTACATACGCATGGTGATGTCCGTTTCTTCGGGGTCGGACAGACGGAAAACGCTGGGTTTGCCGCACTCGCACTGCATAATTTCTCGAGCGGCTTCCATTGCGGAATGCCAATCCTTGAACATATAGCTGAATTTGTAGTGATTTTTAGGCATCCAACGGAAAATTTTGAGAGTGACATGCGTAAGCACGCCGAAAGTACCCTCACTGCCCATCATTATTTGATTGACGTCCGGACCCGTGGCGCGCGCGGGGAAGGCTTCCGTCTTGACAATGCCCGTCGGGGTGGCATACTCCTGCGCAATAACAATGTCCTCTATCTTTCCGTAGTAAGTGCTGTTTTGACCCGCGCCCCGCGTGACCGTCCAGCCGCCCACAGAGCTGTACTCAAACGATTGAGGAAAATGTCCGCAAGTGTAGGCGCGCTTTGCGCCGAACAGTCTTACGGCGTCGCGCAAGGTTTCTTCCAACTTGGGACCGCTCATTCCCGCTTCCACCGTTATGGTCTGATCCGTTTCGTTAAAATCCACCACCTTGTTGAAATGACGGCGCATATCCAACGATATACCGCCGCAAATCGGCTCTACTCCGCGCGTAACGGACGAACCGCCGCCGTAAACATACAACGGTACTTTGTGCTTTACGCAAAACGCGACGATTTTTTCAACGTGGTCTTTGTTTTCGGGATAGACAACGGCGTCCGGTACATTTTCGGCAATGTGTTCTCTCAACCGAAGCAAATCGAACATTGTTTTGCCGTAAGCCACCGAAAGACGGTCGTAGTCCTCTGTGGAAACGTTGTCGTCACCGACGATAAGGCGCAGTTCGTCCAGCAGCTCCTGACTTAGAGAACAGGGTTTTTCCAACTTGACAAGCTCCAGCCCCAACGGTTCGGCATACTGTTTGAAATCATCGTCCGTCAAGTGGAAGGTTTCCTTCATCATTTTGTAAAGCGCCTCTTTGGGCACTTTGTTGAAGGAGGGATCTCCCCATTTGAAAATGGAACGGTAGCTGCCTTTCGGGGGAAGCTCTTTGTACCAATGCGGTTCAAAGCCTTTGTACGGTTTGCTCATATCATTACTCCTTTTCCAAATATTTGTAAAAGCTTTGCAGCTTTGCATACAGCTTGAGATAGATGTTGCGGTAAATGTGATCGTATGTGACAACAGCCGTCGGTTCCGGCTCGAAAACGTCGGTGTAATGCACCATGTTTTTTATCGCTTCGTGTTCGGTTGAGTACACTCCGCAGGACACAAACGCAACAACTGCCGCGCCTAAAGCGCTTGTTTCGTAGGTTTGAACGCGTTTGACGGGCTTGTTGAAGATGTCGGCGGCTATCTGACAGATAAGATCGCTTTGCGAACCGCCGCCCGACACGGCAATATAGTCTATCTTTTGCTTGCCGCGCCGCTCCATGCGCTCCAAGCCCTCTCGAAGGGCAAAATCTATTCCCTCTATGATGGCGCGGTAAACGTGTGCACGCGTGTGGAAGTCGGAAAAACCTATTATCGAGCCGCGCGCCTCTGGAGTTGTCAAACCCGCCTGCCAAAAGGGTTGAAGAATCAATCCGTCGCTTCCCGCGGGTATTGCTTCGATTTCCTCGTTCATTATTTCCTCGACGGATTTGCCCATTTCTTCCGCGCGTTTTTCAAGGTGACGCGCAAAATTTTGTTTGAACCAACTGATCATCCAATAGCCGCGGAATATTTGCACCTCGGGATTGTAGTACTCCTTGAGTACGGCGGGGTACGCAGGCATAAAGGGCTCGGGCTCGAAGTACTTTTTTGTGGAAAACTGTACCGTAGACGTCGTGCCGAAGCTGACGGAAGCCACGTTTCCGTCCACGCAACCGACGCCGACCGTTTCGCACCCCTTGTCCGAACCGGAGGCAATCACCTTTAGTCCGACGGGCAAGCCCGTTTTGGCGGCGCACTGCGGACTGATCGTGCCCATAACGTCGCCGGGAGAACACAACGGGATCATGTACTTCAAATCCAGCTCGTAAACGGGAAACACCAAATCCTTTTCCCTGAGATACCGCTTGTTTTTGTGGTCGAAGGGGAAATGACCTATTGTTGACGCATAGCTGTCGATGAGGTTTCCCGTCAACAAATAGTTGATGTATGCCGAAATGTGTACCACTTTGCTCACTTTTGCCCACAGCTCCGGTTCGTGCTGCATGATCCAACGCGTTTTTACCTTGCTTCTGATGGCATTGATCGTGCGAGTCATGCCTGCAATCTTAAACAGCAGGTTGTGCTTGCTGTTCAAGGGGGCGGATGTGTCCGCAACGCGTTGATCGCTCCAAAGTATCAAATTGCGCAGCACGTTGTTGTTTTCGTCCAACAACACCGCCGTGTCGCGAAAGGTGTCTACGCTCATTGCTATCACGTCTTTCATCAAATCGGCATGTTCGGAGGTAAGCTTGCGCGTGATGTCGCACAGAACGCCCCAATACATCGCCATTGTTTGCTCCATATAGCCGTTTTCCTTGCTGATATACGGCTCGTACTTGACCTGTTCTTTGTGCAGCAAGTTGCCTTTTTCGTCGAATATGATGCCGCGCATGCTTTGAGTGCCGACGTCTATCACCAATACATTACTCATTTTCTTTCTCCATTTCTGTTGTAGTTATAAGTCTTACGCCCGTGCCGAAAAGGTTGACAGCAAGTGTCGATCCGATGGGCAAGGGTTTGTCTACCACGATATTATTGCAAAGGGTCATCAAATCGAAAATTTTGCTTTTGGGAATTTCTCCGTCCGTTTTGACGGACACCACAGGGTAGCCTGCCACAGTGGTTTTTACCGACGTGGTTACGCTGCGCGTCGGATTGGTAAGCTCGTTTACCGCAAAGCTCTCTCCTCGCTTACATTTGTTGCCGCTTACAACAATTTCGCCCTCTTTTTGCTCTACGGAAAGCCTGCAGCCGTTGGGACACACGATACACACCATCTCCATACTACTTGTCCTCCAAAGTAATTGTAATATCGTTCAACGCCTTTGCTTTGCCGAAATCCACCACGATCCGTTCCATTTCGGGAGGTAAAAGTTTGCCATACACGCGCGTAAACAGCGTTTCGCCGTCCGCCGTGACGGTAAGTCGTTGATTTGTGAGTTCCTCGCTTGCGCGGAAGTACATTACCACCTTGTCAAGCCGTGAATTGACGTCTAAACGTTGCGGAACAACGTACAACAATTTTCCTGCGGCTTCGATTTTTCTCAAATCGCGCGACAAACCGTGCTGCGCGCTGTCACCGCCCGCAATTTCGCCGCTTTCGGAAACATAATCCACCAAATCGTTGACATGCAGCGCATTTCCGCAAGCATAAATTCCGTCGGCGAGCGTCTGACAGTTTTGGTCCACTATCGCGCCCTTTGTTTTGGGGTCGAGGGGCACTTTCAACTCGCGCGCAAGCTCGTTTTCCGGAATGAGTCCAACCGCCAACACAAGGCAATCGCAGTCCACAAGCGTTTCCGTGCCTGCTATCGGGCGCATTTGTTCGTCCACATCGCTGATTTCCACCCGCTGCAATCTGTCTGTGCCGAAAATGCGGGTGACGGTTTTGGAAAGATGCAACGGAATGTCAAAGTCGTTTAAGCACTGCTGAATGTTGCGGGTGAGACCGCTCGGCGTGGGCTTTGCTTCGTAAACGCCCACCACATTCGCGCCCTCGAGAGTAAATCTGCGCGCCATTATAAGACCGATGTCTCCGCTGCCCAAAATGACGACCTTTTTGCCGGGCATAATCCCGAGAATGTTTACCAAATTTTGCGCCGCGCCTGCGGTGTACACACCCGCACAGCGGTCGCCGTGAATACCTATCGCATTTTTTGTACGCTCGCGGCAACCCGTTGCCAACACAATTTTGTCACACTCGACATTCACCAAGCCGTCTTTGCACACATAGGTGATTTGATATGTTTTCCCGCGTTTAACCGTACGAGTAACAAAGCTAAAAAGGCTTACTTGTACATTTGTTTGTTTGAGCTGTTTTACAAATCTGTCTGCGTACTCCGGTCCGGAAAGCTTTTCGCCGAAACGCACCACCCCGAATCCATCATGTATGCACTGCTTCAAAATGCCGCCGAGACGCGCTTCGCGTTCTATCAGCAACACACTTGCGCCGCCTTCCGACGCGCGAATTGCAGCCGCAAGACCAGCAGGACCGCCGCCTATCACAACAACGTCGTACTTCATAGCCACACCTCTTTTATTTTGCAAACGGCAACGTTGCTTCCGTCGTCGTCCTTGTTGACCTCGGTAAGCGCAACGCCCGCTTCCTCTGCAATTATTTTTGTGACAAGGGGCATGCAAAAACCACCCTGACAACGACCCATTCCTGCGCGCACGCGACGTTTAACGCCGTCGATCGTGCGTACTCCCAACGGATTGCGCAACGCTTGTTTTATTTCGCCGAGGCTGATTTCTTCACAGCGGCAGACAATTTTTCCGAAATCGGGATCTTTTTTTACAAGTTTGTCGCGCTCCTCATCCGACAGACAATTTGCCTTGACGGGGCGAGGACGAATTGGGTTGAATTGGGGATTTTGTTGCACATCCACTCCGACGGACGTCAGGTACTCCGCCACCGTTTTGGCAACGTCCTTGGAAAATGCGGGTGCGGCGGTGATACCTGGGGACTGTATGCCCGCAACGTGTACCAAATTTGCAATTTTGCTGCTGCGCTCTATCAAAAAATCCTCCTCGTAAGTAGCCGCGCGCACGCCGGAAAAGTAGGCGATAACATCGCTGCGCTTCAAAGAGGGGCACACCTGCGATTGTTTGTTAAACACGTTGTCAAAGCTTTGCTTGCAGGTAGAGGTATCTTCGCGGTCGGGTACTTCCACGGCGTCCGGTCCCAAAAGGTAGTTGTCGTCTACTGTCCGAATGACTCCGCCGCCCTTGGTTGAACCGCTGCCGAATTTGGAAACGGATTTGAGTGTTGGACCCATACTTATGTTTTGCGTGGGCACGCCCTCCGCCTTGGGGTCTAACAACAAATCGGTTCCGCGGCGGGGATGTATCGAAAAGTATCTGTCGCCCGCCATTTCCGCAACCTTGTCGGCAAACACTCCAGCGCAATTAACAACGCAACGGGCGGCGAGCGTTCCGCGATTGGTTGTAACCTTTGCCACCTTGCCGTTTTCCACGGTCATTGCCGTAACAGCCGTGTTCAACGACGCGACGATGCCGTTTTGAACGGCGTTTTCCGCATAGGCAATTGTCAATTGGTAGGGGGAAACACAGCCTGTAGAGGGCGCAAAAAGCGCGCCCACGGCAAAGTCTTTTACGCGCGGCTCGGCTTCGGCAATTTGCTTTTTGTTCAAAATTTTTACTCCGACAATGCCGTGTTTAACAGCACGGCGCACAGTGCTTTTGGCTAAAAAGCGTATTAACCGACTGTCAAAAATTACATACTGACCGGACCTGCGGAAATTTACCCCTAACTCCTTGCACACGTCGCCGTACATTGCGTTACCCGCAACGCCGTACTTCAGCTTGAGACATTGATGCTTGAGGTCGATGCCCGCATGCACCATTCCGTCGTTAGCTCCGCTTGCTCCGCGCGCCACGTCGCTATGCTTTTCCACCAACAAAATTTTCAATTTGTATCTCGACAGCTCTCTGGCAACGGCGCAACCGCTTATGCCGCCGCCGATTACCAGCACGTCCCAATCAGTGCCTTCCAAGGCATTGTCCGTCAGCTTGGGTAAACACTCGGGCTGCTCGACATGACCCGCAAGCCGAATGTCGTTGACGACGTGTTTTCCTTCCGTAACAAACATTTTGCCGATTGCAACGATGTTTTCCCAATTGTCGCACTCGCCTCCGAGGAACACACTGCGCTCGTCCTCTCGGACGGACACCTCCACGCCGAACCGCTTGCGAACCTGATTCAATGTTTTTTCAAAATCCATAGCTTCTCCTTAAAGAGCATCGTAGTTTTCCCACACCATACCGACGTTTTCGCCAAAACAGGTGCGTATTTTTACAAAATTATTATACCAATTGTGAAAGCAAATTTCAATAGCAATATTTTCTTTTATAACACTGTCGAGGTCAACAACGAAGACCTTATTACAGTTGTTGCCGTCAATGCACAGCACAACGCAAAAAAAGCGGTTGCGTTCATTCACAACCGTTGTTTTTGTACTCCGTTCCCCATTCCGCCATTGCGTCGATGATGGGGCGAAGCGAATTGCCAAGCGGAGACAACGAATACTCCACGCGCGGCGGCACTTCGGCAAACACCCGTCGCTCTATCAACCCGTCTTTTTCAAGCGCGCGCAGATTGTCCGTAAGAACTTTTTTACTGATTGCGGGAATGGTCTTTGTAAAATCTGTAAAACGTTGCGTGCCGTTGTAGATCAGATTTCTAATCAACAAAAGTTTCCATTTGTTTCCGATGAGTTGTACGGTAGTTGCAACAGGACATTCTGGCAGTTCGTCTTTCGTCAACATAACTTTTACCTCTCCAATGAAAGTTACCGATATTATAACACACGACAACGTGCATGGTCAATAGTTCCAAAAAGAAACTTTGTAACAAATTTATTTTCGAATAATAGAATTGTAACAATCGTGCAATGTTTTTGTTGGTTTGCTATACTGTGGAAGTAATCGGCAAGAATTACGAAATATATTTACGGAGGTATCTCAAATGGCAGACAATTTCAAAAAAGTAAGCGTAAAAGACGATGCTCGCGTAGAATTACACGACGCGCTTGGTCTTACGGGCGCAGAAATCAGCATCAACGCACTCCCTGCGGGGGTAGGCGTGCCCTTCGTGCATGCACACAAGCAAAACGAAGAAATCTACGGGATTTTGGAAGGAGAAGGCCATGCCGTAATCGACGGAGAAACCGTCGTGCTCGCCGCTGGCGATTGGTTACGCATTTCTCCCCAAGCAAAACGTCAATTTTTTGCTTCACAGCACAGCGCGATAAAATATATTTGCATACAAGTCAAATCCAACTCGCTAAATGGTTATACGACAACGGACGCCCAAATATTGTAATTTGCGGTGTCGTACCGCGTTAAATTTGGCTCAACTTGCGTAAAACCATAAGCAAAAAAACAACATAATTTTGGTAATTAAAAGAGAAAACCATGAACATCAATTTGAAAGAAACAACCGTAGTTTTCGGCGCAGGCAGAGGTATCGGCGAGGAAATGGACTAAAGATGCCGAACAAAATTTTAGACAAATTGATACAAATTCTGAGTGATGAGCGAGGCGTCAAAGCGCCTTGCCTTGCTTGCGCCGACAAGAAAAGTTACTTCCGTGCGTTGGTAAACATACGACCGCCATTGACGGCGAGCGAGGAGTTTTTGCGTTTGCAAGACGAATATCTTCGCGAAGAACTACGGCTTAAGGGCGTAACGGACATTGCCGACCTTTCGCCCGTTCAGCCCGACATCTATCTTTGGCAAGGCGACATAACAACGCTCCGTTGCGACGGGATAGTAAACGCCGCCAATTCGCAGTTGCTCGGCTGTTTTTGCCCAAACCACGGCTGTATCGACAACGCCATTCACACCTTTGCGGGCGTACAGCTTCGTCAGGAGTGCGCAAAAATTATGAAAGCGCAGGGGCACGAAGAACCAACGGGCGAAGCGAAAATTACTCATGCCTATAATTTGCCGTGCAAATACGTTCTGCATACGGTCGGTCCGATTGTCTTTGGAAAGCTCACAGCCGAACACGAGCGACTTCTTGAAAGTTGCTACCGTTCCTGTCTTGCTCTTGCCGACAAAAACGGGCTGAAAAGCCTTGCGTTTTGCTGCATTTCTACGGGAGAATTCAATTTTCCCAACGAGCGCGCCGCCGAAATTGCGGTTCAAACCGTGCTGAAATACAAACGAGAAACAAAAAGCAACATCAAGGTCGTTTTCAATGTGTACAAGGAACAAGATTATAAAATTTATGCAAGACTTCTCGGCGCAAACAAGTAGATTGAAAGAAAAACTACAAAATTCCGACGCTATCGTTATTGGCGCGGGGGCGGGACTTTCCACGGCGGCGGGGTTCACCTATTCGGGCGAACGCTTTGAAAAATACTTTTTCGATTTCGAGGAGCAATACGGGTTTCACGATATGTATTCGGGCGGATTTTACCCGTACAAAACGCCCGAGGAGTATTGGGCATATTGGTCGAGATATATCTTCATCAATCGCTATATGAACCCACCTAAACCCGTCTACTGCAACCTTTTCGAGCTTGTAAAGGACAAGGACTACTTTGTCATCACCACCAACGTGGATCACTGCTTTCAAAAGGCGGGGTTTGACAAAAAACGGCTGTTTTACACGCAGGGCGATTACGGGTTGTTTCAATGCTCCGTGCCTTGCCACAACAAGACGTACAACAACGAGGAGCTTGTTCGCCGCATGGTGAAGGAACAACGGAATATGCGCATACCGACAGAGCTTATTCCGCGCTGTCCCGTCTGCGGAAAGCCGATGACGATGAATTTACGTGCCGACGACAAGTTTGTGCAGGACGAAGGCTGGGACATGGCTTGCGAGCGCTACGAACGCTTTATAAATGCGCACAAGCGAGACAATGTGCTGTACCTCGAACTCGGTGTGGGGTACAACACGCCTGCAATAATCAAATACCCGTTTTGGCGGTTGACAGTACAAAACAAACGCGCAACTTACGCCTGTATCAACCACGGCGAAGCCTTTTGTCCGGAACAACTACAAAAACAAGCAATTTGTTTGAACGACGACATAGGAAACGTCCTGTCCGCCATCAAGAACGCTTAAAACCGGCGGTTTGTTTGTAATTAAAAATCGAAAAGGCGCAAAAACGCCTTTTCTTTTTTTGACCAAACGCCAAATTGCGCGGTTACAATTACAACAAAACCGCCATTGTCAACGGTATGCGTCAGAGTTATAGCGGATTGCAAAAACGGTATTTTACATTGCTTTGTTTCCACACTATAATATAAACAAGAAAAACAAGCGAGGTCAACATGAAAAAAGTTTTGGTGATTTCGGGAAGTCCCCGAAAAGGCGGCAACAGCGATTTGCTTTGTGACGAATTTGTTCGCGGCGCGCGGGAAGCGGGAAACGAGGTCGAAAAGGTTTCTCTTGCAGAGAAAAAGGTAGGCTTCTGCCGCGCCTGTTACTACTGCCGTGATCACAGCGGCGAGTGCGCCATCAAGGACGATATGGGCGAAATTTTGAATAAAATGCTCTTTGCAGACGTTATCGTGCTTGCAAGCCCCGTCTACTTCTATTCGATAGACGCGCAGATGAAAGCGCTCATTGACCGCACTGTGGCGCGGTGGCTCTGCCACCAAGGGTAGCGTAGCGACTGCTCTCCCTAACCTTTGGTTCCGTAGACCAACGCTCTATCCAATTGAGCTAATACTCGCTTTCGCTCGTGGCGTTCGCAACTTCGTTGCTCGGCTGAAGGCGCATATTTTTGGTTCTATAATAAATGTTGGGGTGTGAGTAAAAAAAGATAGAGCAAAGACTCTTTTTCAGTGTATAATTGAATTGG